>CAJXEG010000076.1 GCA_913052425.1 uncultured Flavobacteriaceae bacterium
AAAGGATTCCAAGGAGCACTCTTTTACAACGTCCAAGGAAAAACATTACAAGTTGTAGGAAACGGTTTTTACCCAGATGTATACACCATGCCATTTAATAGTCTTAACTTTAACATTATTAAACAACTTAAAAAGAACAGAACGTTGACTTTGAAAGTGACCAACCTTTTGAATGATAAACGAGAGAGTAATTTTATTGGCTTTAATGAAGAGCGAAAGTATTTTAGTCTTCGTCATATAGGAAGGACCTTTTCTTTTAGTTATGCTGTTAGATTTTAATACATAAATATTTTTTGGAAAACATTTACTTATACATTGTTGTTTTATTAAGTCTGTTAGCAATCGGTGACTTAATAGTTGGAGTAAGTAACGACGCAGTAAATTTTCTTAATTCTGCCATTGGTTCAAAAGCCATTTCCTTTAGAAACATAATGATCTTTGCGAGTTTGGGAATTGCCTTGGGAGCCTTGTTCTCCAGTGGTATGATGGAGGTTGCCCGTAAGGGAATTTTCAATCCTGGAGCCTTTAATTTTCAAGAAATCATCTACATTTTTATGGCGGTGATGCTGACCGATATACTGCTGTTGGATTTTTTCAATACCCTGGGAATGCCTACCTCTACTACAGTATCTATCGTTTTTGAATTGTTGGGAGCCGCTGTGGTCATGTCACTGATTAAAATCTTTTCGGATTCAGGCAATCTGATGGAGTTGTCCACCTTCATCAATACGGAGAAGGCCACTCAAATCATTTTGGGAATTTTACTCTCCGTTTTTATAGCCTTTACCATTGGAGCTGTGGTGCAATGGGTATCTAGAGCACTGCTCACCCATGATTTTCTTCATAAATCAAAATTGATTAATTCTCTTTTTGGAGGTTTGTCGCTTGCGGCCATCAGTAATTTTATTTTAATCAAAGGCATTAAGGGAACCCCCTACGCCGGGATTGAATTTGACACGTTCGATGGTTTAACGATCAATGCCTTTCTTGAAGCCAATGCGTTTTTGGTCAACCTGTTCAGTCTATTTTTTTGGTATTTGTTCTCTTATTTTTTGATGAAAGTATTTAAGGTTGACATTTATAAGGTCATCATCGGAGTTGGAACTTTTGCGTTGGCACTGGCTTTTGCAGGTAACGATTTGGTCAATTTTATTGGCGTTCCTGTTGCAGCTTTTCAGTCCTACGAAGCATGGGCCAGTTCCGGAATCGCTGCAAATGAGTTCAGTATGAGCGTACTTTCCAATAAAGTTCCTACTCCAACTATTTTTCTTTTGGGATCGGGCTTGATTATGGTGCTCACTTTGTGGTTTTCCTCAAAAGCCAAAAAAGTCGTCAAAACCTCTCTTGACCTTTCTGATCAAAACGATATTAAAGAACGTTTTCGTCCCAATTTTTTATCCCGACTATTGGTTCGGTTTTTTGTGGGGTTAAATCAATATTTTTCCAACCTATTTCCAGCTGTTATTTCCAAAAAAATTAGTGGTTCTTTCGAAATCACTGCTGACAGGTCAGCCGTCAAAGATCCGGATGCCCCCTCTTTTGATACCCTAAGGGCCTCTATCAACCTGACCGTAGCAGCCATTTTAATTTCCATTGCCACCTCTCTTAAGTTGCCATTGTCCACTACTTATGTAACCTTTATGGTGACCATGGGAACTTCCTTGGCAGATCGCGCTTGGGGAACAGACAGTGCTGTGTACCGTGTGGCGGGCGTGATCAATGTGATTGGCGGTTGGTTTTTTACTGCCTTGAGTGCCTTCTTGGTTTGTGGGGGAATTGTCTATCTCATTCATTGGGGTGGGTTTACGGCCATTCTTGTGATTTTGGGTATCATACTGCTGTTGATTTCCAGAAACTTTATCAACCACAGAAGAGAAACTAAAGAAAGACAGCAAGGGAAACTCCTCAGTCCTCAAAGCGATTCCTACAGAGGCATTATTGAGGAGAGTGTGATGAATATTTCTAATGTAATTGGTAATACCTATGAGATATACGCCTATACCATTCGAGGTTTATCCAACAATGACTTGAGAACCCTTTCCAATGCCAAAAAAAATGCAGATGAACTGTTTGTTGAGGTTAATGATATGAAAAATGGTATTTATTATTTTCTCAAACGTATTAAGAAAACCAGTGTACCTGCCAGCCGTTTCTATATTTCCTTGTTGGGTATTATGTCAGATCTTATCGAAGACCTGATATACATTTCCAACGAAAGCCATAAGCATATTAACAACAATCACAGTCCTCTTAGGGCCCAGCAGATAAATGACCTGAATGAGATTTTTGAGTCCCTATCCTCGGTTTTCAAAGAGGGTATTGAAGCTTTTAATGTGCAGTTTAGTGATAAGGAATTCAATGATGTTTTGATGCAAAAGAAACAAAGCTTCGATTTGTTGAACCAAAAAATCGACGATCAAATCCTAAGAATCGAAGGAGAAACAAGCCCCAAAAACACGGCACTTTATTTCAATATCCTGATCCGAACCAAAGATCTTATCCTTCACAAGTTTGATTTGGTAGAAGAATTCTACAGAGTAAGTAAAAAAATAAAATCTTGAAAGCTTAAGGGCTAAGCGTGATTAATTGTTTTTGGCGATCATTTTTTTATCGCTGTTATTCCACTCCAGGACATTGATGATTTTGTTGTCTTCGTAGATCACTTCGATCAATTCGTTTCCTTTCCAAAAAAACCATTGACCGTTTTTCATACCCATTTTGTAAGAACCCATAGCGGTTTTTTCCCCTGAATCTTGGTAGCTGATCCAGATGCCGTGGCGTTTTTTATCTTTAAAATATCCAGTTTGTGCGGTCTCTCCATTATCATGAAAAAATACAACTTTGGTAAGGTCACCTTCCTTTTCATACTTGGGTGCTTTACTTTCTTGTGCACTCAGTGTGAATGAAAACATTATTAATAGGACGGCTATATATTTCATTGTATTGGTATTCTAAATTCGCTGGCAAGTTACACAAATGTTCACTAAAAATAAACATTAAATTAACATTAAATTTACAATAAATACATAACCAGCTCATTATCAGTTAAATATACCGTATAAAAAAACGCTTATCTAATTATAAATAAGCGTTTTAAGAAGTGAAAATGAATTATGAGCCGCACATTAGACAATCATCATCTTCACTTTTTTTGGACTGTTCTAACATCTGTTTTAACTCGGCTGGGGTCAAGGGTTCTACAGCAGCTGCGGGGTTGTTTTGGGCATTTACTCCAGCTCCAGCGATTGAAGTGGAGGTTGCACCTACGGGTTCTGATGCAGTGGAGGTTTGATCAGCTTCTTCTGTTTTTGTTTTTGCAGCTTTGGCATTGTCTAGTGTGAATTTGATTGCATCAACAGCAGATTTTGTCCTCAAATAATACATTCCTGTTTTGAGACCCGATTTCCAGGCATAAAAGTGCATTGAAGTCAATTTCGCCATGGTTGCCCCTTCCATAAACAAATTCAGGGATTGTGACTGATCTATAAAATAACCTCTGTGTCGGGACATATCGATGATGTCTTTCATACTCATTTCCCAAACGGTTCTGTACAATTCTTTGATGTCTTCCGGTATTCCCTGTATCTTTTGGATGGATCCATTGGCTTGCATCAACTCTTGTTTCATGTCTTCATTCCACAACCCCAGATTGACCAGGTCTTCCAAGAGGTGCTTGTTGACCACGATAAACTCTCCGGACAAAACCCTTCTGGTGTAAATATTTGATGTGTAAGGTTCAAAACATTCGTTGTTTCCTAGAATTTGAGAGGTCGATGCTGTGGGCATGGGCGCTACCAATAGAGAGTTTCTTACACCGTGTTTTTTTACATTCTTACGCAAATCTTTCCAATCCCATCTTCCGCTGAGTTCCTCGTCTTTGATGCCCCAAAGGTTGTGTTGGAATTCTCCTTTTGCTATGGGCGATCCTTTGTAGGTTTTGTAAGGGCCGTCTTTTTCCGCTTCCTCAACAGAGGCGGTAACTGCTGCAAAGTAGAGGGTTTCAAAAATTTCTTGATTTAAGGTTTTGGCTTCTTCACTGGTAAAAGGTAACCTCAATTTGATGAAAGTATCGGCCAAGCCTTGGACACCCAAACCTACCGGACGATGTCTCATATTGGAGTTTTCTGCCTCCTTTACCGGGTAATAGTTACGATCAATGACTCGGTTGAGATTTTTGGTGACCCTTTTGGTAACGTTAAACAATTCTTGGTGATTGAACTTGCCCTCTTCCACAAACATCGGTAGTGCGATGGAAGCAAGATTACAAACAGCAACTTCGTCCTCTGAGGTATACTCCAAAATTTCGGTACAGAGGTTGGAAGAACGAATGGTTCCTAAATTTTTCTGATTGGACTTTCTGTTGGCAGCGTCCTTATAGAGCATGTATGGGGTTCCCGTTTCAATTTGAGATTCCAAAATTTTGTCCCAAAGTTCGCGAGCTTGGATGGTTCTTCTACCTTTACCCTCTTTTTCGTATTTGATGTAGAGTTTTTCAAAGTCTTCACCATGACAATCATAAAGTCCCGGACACTCGTTGGGACACATCAATGTCCAAGAGGCATTTTCTTCTACACGCTTCATGAATAGATCCGAAATCCACATGGCATAGAACAAATCTCTTGCACGCATTTCTTCTTTACCGTGGTTTTTCTTTAATTCAAGAAAATCAAAAATATCGGCGTGCCATGGTTCGACATAGATTGCAAAAGATCCTTTTCTTTTTCCCCCTCCTTGATCTACGTAGCGAGCAGTATCATTGAAAACCCTGAGCATGGGGACAATACCATTGGAGGTACCGTTGGTTCCGGCGATATAGGAGCCGGTGGCTCGGATGTTGTGAATAGAAAGCCCTATCCCGCCAGCCGATTGGGAGATTTTGGCTGTTTGCTTGAGGGTATCATAAATCCCGTCAATGCTGTCGTCCTTCATGGTCAACAGAAAACAAGAGGACATTTGGGGTTTGGGTGTACCGGAGTTAAAAAGAGTGGGTGTTGCATGGGTAAAATACCGCTTGGACATCAATTCATAGGTCTCAAAAGCAGCCTCTAAGTCATTGAGGTGAATACCGATGGAAACCCGCATTAACATGTGTTGCGGACGCTCTACAATCTGACCGTTAAGCTTTAACAAATAGGAACGTTCCAGAGTTTTAAAGCCAAAAAAGTCATATCCGAAATCCCTGTTGTAGATGATATTTGAATCGATCTGGTCTGCATTTTCCTCAATGATTTTATAAACTTCATCGGAGAGCAATGGCGCTTTTTTACCGGTTCTGGGGTTGACATATTCATAAAGGTCTTTCATCGTAGCCGAGAAAGATTTTTTGGTGTTTTTATGTAGGTTGGAAACAGAAATTCTTGCTGCCAATTGTGCGTAGTCGGGATGGGTGGTGGTCATGGTGGCTGCGATCTCAGCGGCAAGGTTATCCAATTCTGAGGTAGTAACCCCATCATAAAGCCCTTCGATTACCCTCATGGCTACCCGGACCGGGTCAACCAATGGATTCAATCCATAGTTGAGTTTTCTGATACGAGCCGTAATCTTATCAAACATTATTGGCTCTTTACGCCCATCTCTTTTTACTACATACATAGATTTCTATTTTAAAATTAAATTAAAATAAGAACCCAAAAGGGTCTATTTATTGAGGTACTGGGTTGGGGTTGGGGCGACTGATCCTCAGACTAGAAATCTGCGTCAGTGGTAAATTGCGTTTCCTCTTTTTCGTTGTTGAGCACACCTGCTTTTTGGTATTCAGAAACACGCTTTTCAAAAAAGTTGGTTTTACCCTGAAGTGAGATCATGTCCATAAAGTCAAATGGATTGGTCACGTTGTGCTTCTTTTCACAGCCCAACTCAACGAGTAAACGATCTGTTACAAACTCCAAATATTGTGTCATCAACTTGGCATTCATACCGATTAAACTGACGGGTAATGATTCCGTAATGAACTCCCGCTCTATTCTTAAGGCATCCAGGATGATTTCCTCAATCCTTTCTTTGGGAACTTTGTTCACCAGGTGCTTATTATGAAGGTGTACCGCAAAGTCACAGTGGACTCCTTCGTCTCTGGAGATTAACTCGTTAGAGAAAGTAAGACCTGGCATCAAACCTCTTTTTTTAAGCCAGAATATTGAACAAAACGCACCGGAGAAGAAAATACCCTCTACCGCAGCAAAAGCAATCAACCTCTCGGCAAAGGAGTCGGAATCAATCCAACGTAAAGCCCAATCGGCTTTCTTTTTGATGGCTGGAAAAACTTCAATCGCTTTGAATAATTTTGTTTTTTCAACCTCGTCTTTGACATAGGTGTCGATCAAAAGAGAATATGTTTCAGAATGGATGTTTTCCATCATGATTTGGAAACCATAGAAAAATTTAGCCTCCGAATATTGAACTTCGTTGACAAAATTTTCTGCTAAATTTTCATTTACGATTCCATCTGAAGCTGCAAAAAAGGCCAAAATGTGTTTGATGAAATATTTTTCATCGTCACTCAACTTGGTATTCCAATCGTTTAGATCTTGATGTAAATCGATTTCTTCAGCTGTCCAAAAACTCGCCTCCATCTTTTTGTACCATTCCCAAATATCGTGGTGTTGAATGGGAAATATTACAAATCTATTTTCGTTTTCTTGAAGGATTGGTTCTACAGCTGCCATTTAATCTTTTCTTTATTAGTTATCGTATTTTGTTCACAACAAAGATTCTAAAATGTTATCAAAAATGAAAGACATACTTTTCCACAAACAGGTCGAGTTTTTAACAAATTTC
>CAJXEG010000077.1 GCA_913052425.1 uncultured Flavobacteriaceae bacterium
CGTCGGTCAATCGGTAGCGTCTGCCTTGGAATTTAAAGGTTAGTTTTTCGTGGTCAATGCCCAGCAGGTGCATGAGCGTGGCCTGGAAATCGTGAATGTGTACGGGTCTTTCTGTAATGTTGTAGCCAAAATCGTCGGTAGCACCAATGGTGATTCCTTTTTTGACCCCTGCGCCAGCCATAAAAATGGTAAAACAACGGGGGTGATGGTCTCGACCGTAATTATCTGGCTTGAGCATCCCCTGGGAA
Source organism: uncultured Flavobacteriaceae bacterium (assembly GCA_913052425.1). The sequence continues at coordinate 249 of CAJXEG010000077.1, forward strand.
TAGTTGGTTCGGCCAAATTCTCCTCCCCAAATGACCAAGGTGTCTTCCAAGAGTCCTCTTTGTTTGAGGTCTTGTATGAGCGCTGCGGTGGCCTGATCGGTTTCTTTAGCTTGTCTTTTGATGTCATTGGGCAGGTTGCTGTGTTGATCCCAACCGCGGTGGTATAGCTGGATGAATTTGACGTCCTTTTCAGCCAGTTTTCTGGCGAGCAGGCAGTTGGCGGCAAAGGTACCGGGATTTTTACTGTCTTCGCCATAGAGGTCGAAAATGTATTGGGGTTCATCGGATACGTCCATGACTTCGGGTACGGAGGTTTGCATGCGATAGGCCATTTCGTAGTTGGAAATTTTGGTCAAAATTTCGGGATCGCCGATATCGGCATGCTGTATGCTTTGCAATTTTTTGAGGGATTTGAGTTGTTCTTCTCTGATGCCGCTGGTCACTCCGGGGGGATTGTCCAGATAGAGTACAGCATCTTTTCCGGATCGGAATTGTACCCCTTGGTGTTGGGAGGGAAGGAATCCATTGCCCCAAAGTCGGGAGTAGATGGGTTGGCCGTTTTTGCCTTTGGTGACCAAAACGACAAATTCGGGCAGGTTTTTGTTATCGGTTCCCAAACCGTAGCTGAGCCAAGAGCCAATGGAGGGCCTGCCTGGCAGTTCGGAACCGGTTTGGATCATGGTGATGGCAGGATCATGGTTAATGGCATTGGTGTACATGGATTTTATGAAACAAAGTTCATCGACTATTTTGGCAGTATGGGGCATGAGTTCACTCATCCACGCACCGCTTTGTCCATGTTGGTTGAATTGGAACAGGGAGCCGGCCATGGGGAAGGAATTTTGTCCGGAGCTCATCCCGGTGAGCCTTTGTTCTCCTAAAATACTTTTGGGTACTTCTTTGCCAAACATCTCATTGAGTTTGGGCTTATAGTCGAAGAGATCCAACTGTGATGGTGCTCCACTTTGAAAGAGGTAGATGACCCTTTTGGCTTTGGGAACAAAGTGGGGTAGTTTCATTTTTTCACTGTCCAAAAGATTTAAAAAGTCACTTTGACCATAGGCGTTGACCGGGCTGATCAGTGATCCAAGGGAGAGTGCACCCAACCCAAGAGAGGTTTTGGTCAGAAAGTCTCTGCGGGAGTAGTTCTTGTTTTCGTGATCATGGTGGTCGTTGCAGTGCATCTTAACGTTTGGTATAAGTTTCGTTGTGGTTGAGCAATGTATTTGCAACCATGGTCATGGCGGCGGATTTCACACTATAGATGTTCATGTCTCTGGGTTTTTCGCCTACGCTAAGGACTTGATAGGCTTTGTCTCTGTTTTGTCTGTAATATTGGTATTGACTGTTGTACAGATCAACCAGTATGTTAAGTTCTTCCTCCTTGGGGTAGCGTGAGGTAGCCAGGCGGAATCCATGACTGATCTGCTCTTCCAGGGTGTCTTTGCTTTTGATGATGCGTTCGGCAAAAATCCTGGAGGCCTCAAAAAATTGAGGGTCATTGAGCAACACCAGGGCTTGTAGTGGGGTGGAGGTAATGTCTCTTTTTACGGTACATACTTCTCTTGAGGTGGCATCGAAAGTGAGCATGTTAGGGGGTGGTGAAGTTCGTCGAATAAAGGTGTATAGCCCTCTACGATAGAGATCTTCTCCTTGGGATTCTTTATATTCTAAGAGAAAGGTGGAGAAGTTGTTTTTTTCTTTCCATAGGCCTTTGGGTTGGTAGGGCCTAACGCTTTCTCCCCCAATTTTTGTATTTAAAAGTCCGCTTACTTTAAGTGCGTTGTCTCGGATGATCTCAGCAGGCAGACGGGTGGCATTGGCCCGTCCAAGAAGGAGGTTGTCGGGGTCTTTTTGATCGAGAGTTTCATTGCTTACCGATTGCTGCTGGTAAGTATTTGAGAGGACCATTTTTTTAAGCAATGCTTTTACATTCCAATCTTCACTGAAACTGGCGGCCAACCAGTCGAGCAATTCGGGATGGGAGGGCAATTGTCCCTGTACCCCAAAGTCGTTGGGGGTTGCTACCAGCCCTTTTCCAAAGATCATTTGCCAGTATCTATTGACCGCGACTCTTGAGGTAAGGGGGTTTTTGGGATCGAAAAGCCACTGGCTAAGGCCCAATCGATTTTTGGGTAAATCTTTATCCATTGCAGGCAGTGCTTCTGGTACTTTGGCTTCAACTGTATACAGGGGCTCATTGTAATTTCCGCGATTATATAGATAGGTTTGACGGGGCTCCTCCATTTCACGCATGACCATAATTTCGGGTATGGGTTCATAAATTTCCAAGTATTGCTCCCGATTCTCTTTGAGCTCCTTTTTGAGCTGGAGGATTTTAGGATCTTTTTCAATTAGGTGATTTTGAACTACTGGCCATTGTATTTCTTCTTTTTGTTTTGAGTTTTCGGAGTATATCGATTGAATTTCAAAGGGAGTTAGCACTCCGTTGAAAAATTTCAGTTCGTCGAGCTTACCAGTGAATAAGCCGTAGTCCCCCGTGGAACCTTCGTAGGACTTTCCAATAATTAAATTTCTTTGAGCACTTACGAAGCCTTTTTCTCTATCTCGATAGGTGGGTTTTATGGTTTTGTAAAGGTTGTCTACAATGGTTTCAGTTTCTATTTTTTTTCCATTATTAAAAAATTGAACACCTTCTGTTTTTCCACTACCGTTGACAGTAAGGGTAAGGTGTTGCCACGCATTCAATTGTAGGGAGTCAACTGACCTTACGTGGATGAGGTTGGAGGGGGCTATGTTAATTAAACGGAGATTAACTTTATTTTGGTCGTCCAAATAACATTCCCACCCGCGCCAAAGGTCATTTTTCCCTCCGGCATTGGCCACCAAGGTTTGAGAAGATCCTTCTTTTCTTTTACTGGTATTCAACCAAATGGAGAAGGAGAAGGGGTCGGTCCATTCAAGGTTAGGGATCAATTTGTTGGTGATGTATAGCTGATCGTGATCTTTACTGAATTGAAAGGCATTTCCTTTGATTCCGGGAACGATTTCGGGCATTTGATCAATTCTACCAAAGAAATCTTTTTTACCGTCCACGCTGTGTTTTCCCTTTTTTATCTTGGCCATTTTTTCAAAAGCACCGTGAAATACCAATTGTGGTTTTGCTTTGGTTTTTAAAGCGAGTTCGTCAGAATATTGATATACTTTTTGTAATTGTTCACGGGTGATGGCGATGTCTTTTTTGATGTGGTTTAGCCCCTGATTGAGTTGATCTAATTTGGTTTGTGTTTCCTCGTTGGAGAGGGGTAAAAGGGGCCCAAATTCTCCATCATCCCCGGTCATTCCAAGTTCTCTGATGTTGTTAAAGAAAGCGGTTAGCTGGAAATAATCTTTTTGTGAAATGGGGTCAAATTTGTGATCGTGGCATTTGGCGCAGGCTACGGTGAGTCCCAAAAATGCAGTAGAGAGGGTTTCGGTGCGGTCAAAAACATAGTGCAAACGCCATTCTTCGTCGATGACCCCGCCCTCAGCAGTCATAGGGCTATTTCTATTGAATGCGGTGGCGAGTTTTTGTTCTTGAGTAGCGTTGGGTAAGAGGTCTCCTGCCAGTTGCCAGGTTACGAACTGATCGTAGGGCATATTCTTCTTAAAGGCTTTGAGAACCCAATCCCTCCAAGGCCACATGGTGCGGATGCCGTCGGCATGTAAGCCATGGGAATCGGCATAGCGAGAAAGGTCGAGCCAGTCGAGGGCCAAGCGCTCAGCGTGTGCGTCGGTATCTAGGAGTCGATCCACTAGGTTTTCATAGGCTTTTTCACTTTTGTCATTGAGAAAATCGTCCAGCTCCGCTATGGAAGGGGGTAGCCCGGTCAAATCCAAATAGAGCCTTCTGGCCAAAATGGCTTTGGAGGCTTTTGGGGAAAAATCTAGGCCTTCTTGTTCTAATCTCTTTTTGATGAATTGGTCTATGGGATTTTGCAGTGCATTGGAATCTGTTTTGGGTTTTTGTTTTTTGGGAGGTAAAAATGCCCAATGTTCTTTCCATTCTGCGCCTTGTTCTATCCATTTAAAAATGATGGCTTTTTCTCTGTTGGTCAAAGCCAAGTTGGCTTCGGGGGGTGGCATGACCACATCGGGTTCGTCGTGTATGATCCTGTGGGCACTTTCGCTTTTGTGTAAATTGCCTGAGCTAAAGGCTCTTTTTCCACTTTCCAATTTGGAAAAAGCTATAGACTCTATATCCAATCTCAATCCGGCTTTTCGGGTTTTTTCGTCGGGGCCGTGGCATTGATAACATCGGTCGGAAAGTATGGGTTTGACGTGGTAATTGAAGTCGACCACTTCCGGCAAATCACTGTATTCCTTGCTGATTTCAGTGGGGACTTCGAGTGAGCAGGAAAGGAAAAGACCAGCCAAGGCAATAACAGCATTAACCTTTTTCATCGTTATCAAAAGCGTTTAAATAGATATAAAATGGTTATTTGCTAAGTTAATTAATTTTTGTAATAAACATAGGGAGCTTTGTCGGTTGGAAATTTTAAAAATTCTAATACTTCAAATTCATTTTTTAGGGCAGAGGATGGCCGTGGATTTTCGGGGGTAAATACACTGAGTTTTTCGGGGCGAAGTATTTTGATAAAACTTTCATCAATGGGATCTCCATTGAGTGATTTGGAGTTTTCGAGCTTTAGGTGTTTTGTAAAAAACGCGTAGGCAGCGATTCTTTTGGAATAGCCATAGTCGTGTTTTTCGTTCGCCAAATGTACATTTTCGACCTGATCGGTTTTGCCCATGGCACCATAAACTTTTTGGATGTAGGGGAATTCTACATCAGGAGTATTTCGTGTCCAATCGTCACCATTGGAAATGAGCAATAAGGGTCTTGGTGCAGCCATTGCTGCGATTTCAACGTTGTTTGTTTGGAAGTTGGCAGTTTTGTGAATGGGCATTCCGCTTTCGCAAACGCAGCCTCCAAAAAAGTGGGCGGATACTTGCACCACAGGTACGGATACTTTGATTCTTTGATCGAGGGCGGTGAGTACGAAGGTTTGGGTGCCTCCCCCAGAGCCACCGGTAATGCCTATTCTTTGCGAGTCTACTTCGGGGAGACTGAGCAAATAGTCCAGTACCCGTTTGCTGTTCCATGTTTGTAATAACAAGCTGATGGGCATTTTGTGTCTAACTTGTTTGCTTTCTCCATAGCCTACCATGTCGTAGGCAAAAACAATGGCCCCCTTACTGGCCAAATAGGCACTGCGCAATTGAACATAGTCAGTGAAGCGTTTGTCTTTAAGATGTCCGTGGGGACTCAAAACAGCAGCGTATTGTTTTTGTTTTTGGAGTGGACGGTAAAGATTTCCGGTGACATAAAATCCGGGAAAACTCTCTATGGCGATGTTTTCTACCGAATAACCGTCCATTATTTTTTGGGAGTGTTTGATGACATTGATTTTACTATCATAGGCGGAAATTTTATCCCATTGCATCCCGGCCTGTATGTTTTCTCTAATGGTTTGGGCTCTTTTTCCCCAAGATTGGGGATCGTTCCACAAACCGGAGAAGACTTCCATTTTTATTTTTCCCTCGGCCTCTGTCCAGTAACCTCCACTACAAATCATGTTGTTGGGCTCCAGAATGGTTCCCTGATCGGTTTCGATTTTAATCCCTTGGGACAGGACCAGATTGGCGCTTAGCAGTGCCAAACCGATAAAAAGCTTTGATAAGAATTTCATTTGTGGTGTTTTAAATGAACAAACAAGTTAGAAAACCTTTTGCAAAAAACTGAATAATCTTTTTTAAAAAGCAACCTATTCATTTATTCTTAGCATCAATGTATAATAATAAATTAAACTTCTGATTGACCAATACTAATAACTTTTTTGATCTGAAAGAAGATTGAGTATAAAGGATTTATTAGAATGGGAAAATGGTTTGAAAGGAAATTCTTCAGTTAAGAGGTTAATTAATCAAAGTGTATCGGAATTAAGTAAAGTGAAGGGTTGATATATTTCCTTAAATGAAACTGATTTAGTTAGTGTATCAGTATTTCCTAGAAGAGGTTTCTTGTAACTCACAAATAACTTTTTCCCTAAACTCGAATCGGAGTGGTTTTTTATATCAGAGTCAATTTTTTCTCCATGTAGGAAATCTCGTATATTCTATAAGTTATAATTATAATTATTTCTTATAGTCACTTATTTTTAACTATCATCAAACAAAACCAATTCATTTAAGGAATTTCCTTTTGGTGTTCTTGGAAATAAATAATTATTTTTCCCTTTACCACTAGAGTATTTATTGAAGATGGATATTGTTAATCTATTTAATGGTACACGAGTAATCTTTTGAGTTTTTTCTGATTGAGACATAAACTCACCTTTATTCCTATCTTCA
>CAJXEG010000078.1 GCA_913052425.1 uncultured Flavobacteriaceae bacterium
GGAATCGATATCGACAACATCACCCATGTCATCAATTACAGGGTTCCCAGTTCCAGAGAGAGCTATATCCACAGAATCGGACGAACGGGTAGAGCCGGGAAAGAAGGTTATGCCATTACCTTTATTTAAGGGACTCAGCTAAGATCAATCAAAACTAATGCGGGCTTATTCCGGCGGATTCATTGACGATTTGTTCCAACGGCACAAATCCTCCAATATGGGTTTCAGTTTTTGGGCGTGTTGGGTAAGGGAGTATTCCACTTTTGGTGGGTTTTGGTCAAACTGTTTGCGGTGAACCAGACCATCCTTTTCCATTTGCTTTAGTTGTTCAGAAAGTACCTTTCGAGATACATCGGGGATCAAAGAGGCCAAGGCTGAAAAACGCGTTTGCCCACCCATCAATCGAAATAGGATGGGCAACTTCCATTTACCCCCCAATAATTTCATCGCATTGACGATAGGACAACATGAATTTTCCTCTCCCATGGTTATGGTTTTTTACAAATCTAAAAATAAAATATTATTAAAAAGCTTCTAGTTACTTTATGTAACTAAAAATTCTATCTTTGCGAAAACTAAATTGAAACATGAACAAAATAAAAAATTCTTTGGCCGAAAGGTGGGGAAAACTTGTGGTAAAACACAAATGGATTGTATTGCTACTGACTCTGGTGTTGGCCATGGGGCTGGGCTCACAAGGTAAAATGGAATTTGACGGAGACTATCATGTGTTCTTCAGTAAATCCAATCCCGAACTTGAAGCTTTCGATGGTCTTCAAGAAAAATATTCCAAGGTCGATAACATCATTATGGTTTTGGCTCCAAAGAACAAGAATGTTTTCACCAAAGAAAACCTGATTGCTATTGAGGAACTGACGGCCGAGGCATGGAATACGCCTTATTCCTCCAGAGTAGATGCGTTAACCAATTATCAACACACACGTGCTGAAGGTGACGATTTGTATGTCGAAGATTTATCCTATGAGTCAGAAAATCTCACTTCGGAAAGGGTGGAAGAAATAAAAAATATCGCCCTGAATGACCCTATTTTGGTCAACCGTTTAGTCAACAAAGCGGGAAGTGTAGCTGCCATCAATGTTACGGTACGTTTACCGGGTATCGACAGCTCCAAGGAAATTCCGGAAATCACTGAATTCAACAGGGCCTTGATCGCTGCATTTGAAGAAAAATACCCTCAATTTGACGTTTATGTTTCAGGAAATGTTCCATTAAATACCGCCTTTTTTGAATCCTCTCAAAATGATTTGGCTTTGATTGGAATCATGTTTTTGATCGTAATTGCAGTTACCCTGTTGTTGACCAGAAATATTTTTGCAACACTGGCTACTTTGGTGGTGGTGTTGTTTTCCATCATGAGTGCCGTTGGATTTATCGGTTTGAGCGGGATCAAACTTACGGCTCCATCATCAGTCTTCCCGACCATGATTCTTACTTTGGCTGTAGCCGACAGTATTCACATTTTGGTTACCCTATTGCAAAAGTTCAGGAAAGAAGGCTATCAAAAGAAAGAAGCCATCATCGAAAGTATGCGACTCAATTTTATGCCGGTTTTCATTACCAGCTTGACTACAGTGGTGGGGTTTTTAACTTTAAATTTTGGTGAAGTGCCTCCTTTTTGGCATCTGGGGAACATCACGGCTTTTGGAATGACCATGGCCTTTTTATACTCTACCACTACCCTGCCAGCTTTAATGGCAATTTTCCCCATCTGGAAAAGTTCCAAAAAAGAAGTGAAAGATAAAAAAGCTTCTTTCTACACCAACCTGGGGGAGTTTATCGTTAAACAACCCGTTCGCCTAACGATTATTTCTTCTGCTTTTATTTTGGGAATGACTTTACTGGCGCTTCAAAATGTTTTCAATGACAGTTTTGTAGACTATTTTGATAAAACCGTAAAGTTCAGAATCGACAGTGATTTTATCAATAAAAACCTTACCGGGATTTACAATGCTGAGTTTTCTATCGGCAGCGGAGAAAGTGGAGGAATCAACAATCCTATTTATTTGGAAAAATTAAATGCTTTTGAGGAGTGGCTCAATGAGCAGGAGGAAGTGATTCATGTAAACACTTTTGCCGAGGTAACGCGAAAAATCAATAAATCTATGCACGGCGATGATGCCTCCTTCTATAAAGTACCAAACAACCGACAAGAAGCGGCTCAATATCTATTACTTTACGAACTTTCCCTCCCTTTTGGATTGGATCTGAATAATCAAATCAATGTAGATAAATCAGAAACCAGACTGACTGTAGTACTTCAAAATTTGGGAAGTAAAAAAATGTTAGAATTCACCGCCAGAGCCGAAAATTGGTTAAAAGAAAACACCCCCGAATACATGCATGCTATCGGGGTGAGCCCTACTGTGATGTTTGCCAAACTCGGTTTTCGTCAGGCTGACAGTATGATCAAAGGAAACATCATCGCATTGTTGTTGATTTCTCTGGTTTTGATGTTGGCTTTAAAAAGTTTTAAAATGGGGGCAATCAGTTTAATTCCGAATCTGACTCCGGTAATTGTTGGGTTTGGTTTTTGGGCCCTTTATCTGGGTGAAATTAACACGGGTATGGTGGTTGTCTTTGGAATGACATTGGGAATCATTGTGGATGATACCGTTCACTTTATGAGTAAGTTCCTCAGAGCGAGAAGGGAGCTCAACTACAATGCTGCAGATTCCGTAGTCTATGCTTTTGAAACAGTAGGCAGGGCACTGGTCATCACCACCTTGGTTTTGGTTGCGGGTTTTACCGTACTTTCTACTTCTCCTTTTGCCCTCAACAGCTATATGGCGAGAATTACAGTGGTCATTATCACCGGTGCATTGGTCATTGATTTTGTCCTTCTACCCTCAATACTGGTATTGGCTTACAGAGAAAAAAAGAATTTAAAAGAAGCTGCATAATTTAACAACTATATTTATAAATGATGAAAAAAATAATCCTTATACTGCTCATATGTTATCCATTGTTGGCAACAGCGCAAACAGCTGAAGAAAAAGGCCTAGAAATTGTTTCTAAAGCCATTGAAGCAGATCGAGGCTTTGGAAGTTCCACAGTCGATTTGAAAATGATTTTGAAAAACAAAAATGGACAATTGAGCGAGAGAACACTGAGCAACAAAACGCTTGAATTGGACGAGGACGGGGATAAATCCATGATTGTATTCACCAGTCCCAGAGACATCAAAGGTACGTCGACATTGACTTTTACACACAAGCAAGGAGCCGATGATCAGTGGTTGTTTTTGCCTTCAATCAAACGTACCAAACGTATTTCTTCGAATAATAAATCAGGTCCTTTTGTAGGAAGTGAATTTGCTTATGAAGATTTGTCCTCTGTTGAATTGGAGAAAAACACATATAAGTTTCTAAAAGAGGAAGGAGATTTATTATATGTTGAGCAAGATCCGGTAGATCCTAAATCGGGTTATAAAAAAAGAATCGCTGTATATAACCAAGCAAAAGATTACCGTTTGGAAACCATTGAGTTTTATGATAGAAAAGGATCATTACTCAAGACATTGACCTATAACGAATACAAGCTTTACAAAGATAAATTTTGGAGGGCCAGCAAGTTTGAAATGGTCAACCACCAGAGTAAGAAAGAAACCCTATTGTATTTTAACAATTACAATTTTGAGGTCAACCTCAAGGACGAGGATTTCACCGAAATGGCCTTACGCAGAGCCGCAAACTAATGTTTTAAAAAATCAATACAACATAGCCTCTTTTTTGGGGCTATGTTTTTTAATTCATGAATCCATCTAATTTATTTTTAGCTTTCATCCTATTGCTCTGTGGTATTGTGAGTGCACAAACCATAAAAGATGAAGTGAAAACGACCATTGAATGGGAAGTCAATGGACAATATCGCTATTTCTATGATGCTCCCCAATTTGAAAATCAATTAAAAGACTACCCCTCCATAGGCATTCAGCCCACCTATTCTTTTGTTTGGGATAATGGTTATCAAAATTTTATTGCCTCTGCCTATCTCAACAAGGATCGTGATCCAAACAGAAGCTACTGGGATCTGAGGGAGTTTTATTATCAAAAAGTAAAAAACAATTGGGAACTGAGTATTGGATTCAAAAAGGTTTTTTGGGGGGTAACTGAGAGCAATCATTTGGTAGACATCATAAACCAAACCGATGCATTAAAAAGTTTTGATGGTGAGGAAAAGTTGGGTCAACCCATGGTTCAATTCAGTTGGTTCATCTCCAATTGGGGCAGCTTGGATTTGTTTTATTTGCCCTATCACCGCAAGCGTGGTTTTGCCGGAGAAAAAGGACGCTTCAGATTCAGTACAGTTTTGGAAGCCGATGCCGTTGGTTATGAAAGTGACCAAGAAGAGTGGCACTCTGATCTTGCGGTTAGGTGGAAACATTATATAGGTGTCCTCGACATTGGATTATCCTATTTTACGGGTAACGGCAGGGAGCCCTATTTTGAATTCGATGATCGCGGTAATATCGAAGCTTTTTATCCCTTAATTGATCAGTTGGGCTTGGATTTTCAAATTACAGCTGGGGGGGGGTTACTTAAGTTTGAATCAATTTTACGCAAGGCAGAGCAACAAGAGTTTTTTGCTATGGATGCAGGGTTTGAGTACACCTTTTCCAACGTTGACAACAATGGGCTGGACATTGGAGTATTGGGTGAATACCTTTATGATGAGAGAGGAGATTGGGCCTTGTCAGGTCTACAAAATGATATTTTTTACGGATCCAGAATCGCATTCAACGATACGCAAGACACTGCAATTCTTGGAGGAGGTATCTATGATTTAGATACAAAATCACATTTGTTTACACTAGAGGCCACCAGAAGATTATCCAATGGATTGGTTTGCTCAATAGAAGGGAGGATTTTTAGTGGTGTTTCGGATGAGGAGTTGTTCCTCTTATTTTTCAAACAGGACAGTTATTGGAGTATTTCGCTTTCCAAATACTTTTGATCTCCGACCACAATGTTATAAAGTTCACTTTTTACTCATTGTGATTCAATGAAAATAATCTCGGACATTGGCTGTTTTTTCCAAAAAATTCAGACCGACCAAAAAATCATTACTGGCTTGTAGGGTATCAAAAAAATCTTTGGTCTTGATTGTATTGTCCTCAGTAACCGTTGTCCTCACCCCATTGAAAAATCCGTGTTTGGCTCCATCGTATATGATCAACTGACAAATGTTATTGAGATCTTTCATTTGTTTTTGAAATCTTTTGGCTGTTTCCACAGGTACTAAATTATCCTCACTCCCAAATAGAATAAGTGTGGGTGGTGTTTGAGAAGTAATGTTATGATAGGGAGAAAGCTCCTTGTATCCTGTTTTGAATAGTGAGGCCCACTTACCATTCGGGATTTTATAAGCGCTGCAATGACATTGGAAATCTTTTTCGATCCAGTCTTTTACACCAGAACCGTGATATCCATTGGGGCCGTTATCAAAGACCGGGTTAAAAAGTACCATAGCGGCTGGTGTGGGATCAATACTTAAATCGTCTGTTAATTCATTGACAGAATGAAGTGTGGCCGTAGCAGCAGCGATGTGACCTCCCGCAGAACCACCCGAGGCAATGATTTTCTGTGGGTCGATATTAAAAATGCTGTGGTTTTGTTTTAAAAAACGGAGGGCGCTTCTCGCATCTTTGATGCATTCAATCGGACTGGTATTGTGTCGGCTGTCAACGCGATATTCGAATAGAAAAGTGGTCAGCCCCCGCTGAGAAAAATACGAAGCTTGTCTTTGGAAATGGGTATAAGAACCCTCTCTCCAACCCCCTCCAAAAAAGAAAGCTATGGCTCCCGTTGACTTATTGTTTTGTGATTCTGCCGCATACCAATGTACTTTTAAAGTATCACCCTCAACAATTTTAAAATCCATCACTTTTAGTGTTTTTTCCTTTACAGGCAATTGTGACCACCCCAGGGAAAAGCATAAAAAGAACAGTAAACTCAACTTTATTTTTATCATCAGTATTTTATTTTTTTAGCGTACAATCGGAAGTGGGAATCAACTGTGCACTCAAATCCAGATCAGGAAATTCTCTATCTAAGGGAAACATGGGTCGATTGATTCTTCGGTATTCCAAACGCTCCAAATTTTGATCCACACCACCAGGGGTCAAGGCCATGGTCCACCCCCCTCTAATATCATAAAGCTCGGGTACCAAATAACCAATTTTTACTACTAAAATATCGGTATTCCTAGGTTTTAAGCCCAGTTGTGTAAAATCTTTTTCATAATGGTAGGGTTTTCTTTTTTGGGTAACAATAACTTTTACACTTCCCACCTGTGCCACGACTTCAACAGCTGCATGAACATCGCCTTTGCGAATGGCCAAAATCTTTGCTGTTAACATAATAGGCCCTGAATAACGATCATCCTCCATAGCACCTACGGATCCGGTAACTACAGCCCCCTCTCCTGCCACCAAGGCTTTTGTAAGAAAATCGGGACCGGGGATAGACGCATAAATCAATTCGGGACCGGTAGTGCTTTGAAAAACAGGTATGTTGAGGATTTCTTTCAACGTCCATGTGACATCTCCTGCACCACCCGCA
>CAJXEG010000079.1 GCA_913052425.1 uncultured Flavobacteriaceae bacterium
TTTCGGAGGATCTCATCCAGATCAAGGCGATCCAGATTTAACAATTGGGTGATGATTTCACGATCAAATTTTGAGGCCAAAAGATTCTTAAGTTCGTCACTTTCTCTCATTTTCTTTAATTTTTGCATTTGAACTCCTTTTTTACCAAAAAGGTTATGCAAAAAATCAGCGGGATTGAATAGGGCTGCAAAAGTTTTAGAAATGGCATTGGGATTTCTGTTCCCTCCCTCATATCCGGCATTTGGTAATCCTGGAATCCTATATCTTCCGGCAGAGTTGATGGGTACATTTCTGACATCTATATCCAAATAACCCGTCAATTGATAGGGGCGTAGGATGATTTCTTCGAGGGCATAGGCCAACTGTGTGATTTGAAACTTGGAATTTCCAAACTTTATCATGTCTTGGGTAACAGCAACTTTGAGTGATTTATAACCCAAATAGGAAAAATAAAGGGTATCGTTGACTTGGGCGTGAATCTCAAAATTCCCTTTTTTATCGGTGGTTGTTCCTTCGACCATATTGAGGTTGAGTACATGTACACTCTCCATGGGGAATCCCGTAGCGTCATTTTCTACAATACCATTGAGGTATTGTATTTGTTCTTGGCCCATGACCATCATCCCATAAATTGAGAATAAAAATAGATAGAGCCGTTTTATCATCTTTGTGCACACTTTTACTTAATAAGGTTTAAAATTAACAAATTAGACATCAAATTGAATTTTAACTTTTTAGAAATTCTACTAATTTTTGAAAAGCTCTGGAACGATGACTTATTTTATTTTTTTCAGAGAGTATCATTTGGGCAAAGGTGCGCTCTTGTTTTTCGGGTATAAAAACGGGATCATAGCCAAAACCGTTCTGTCCAATGGGGGTTTGTGCAATTTGCCCCTTAATGATGCCTTCAAAAAGGTATTCGGTTCCGTTGAAAATCAGTGCAATTACCGTTCTGAACTGAGCCTGACGATCTTCCACACCCTTTAATTCATGGAGTATTTTGTTAGTATTGTCCTCAGCGTTTTTTTGATTTCCAGCATATCGGGCGGAATATACTCCGGGCTTTCCTCCCAGAGCAAATACCTCCAATCCACTGTCGTCTGCAAAACAATTTTTTTTGAAGGTATCGAATATTGTCCTCGCTTTAATCAATGCATTTTCCTCTAATGTTGATCCCGATTCCTCAATTTCGGAGTCGTAGTTGAGGTCGGTCAAACTTTTCACTGCATAGCCCCAGGGTAAAAGTGTATTGATCTCTTCTGCTTTGTAGTTGTTGTGGGTTCCAAAGATGAGTTCCATTGATGTTATTTATGATGATAGGGTTCGTTGTTCAATAGGGTATTGGCTCGATAAAGTTGCTCCAGAAAAAAAAGCCGAACCATTTGATGGGAAAATGTCATGTTGGACAAGGCAATTTTTTCTTGACCTCTGTAATACATTTCCTCAGAAAATCCATAAGGGCCCCCTACGACAAAAACCATCCTTTTGTATGAGCTGGATCTTTTTGTATTGATGTATTGAGAAAAACAAATGGAATTAAATGATTTGCCTTTTTCATCCAGAAGAACGACCCAATCTCCCGCTTTTAATTTTTCAATGATCAACTGTCCCTCTTTTTGTTTTTGGATGTTTTCGCTCATTTTCCCCTTGTTTTTTAACTCAGGTATGATTTGAATGTCCAAACGATGGTATCTATTGATCCGTTTGGTGTAGTCATCCATCAGTGAGATCAATCTGGAGTCGTTGTTTTTTCCGACCATAACCAATAGTGTATGCATTCCACAAATTTACAAACACAATTAGATTTGTTTTATCTTTGGCTAAAGGAAATTTTTTTGAAAGAAAAATTAAAAACAATTCCCATTGTCAAAAATCTGGTTGGTTTTTTAGAGGCGCTGAAAATTCCAGGATATGATAGTTTTTCGTTCTATGATCTTGCAGAAATGTACGTTTCAGGAATTGTAAAAGGGGCTTTGTCTTCGCGTGCTGGTAGTATTTCTTTCAGTTTTTTTATGGCGCTTTTCCCCTTTTTACTTTTTATTTTAAATCTGATTGCCTTTATCCCCATTGATAATTTTGACGCTGTCCTTTTTAATTTTATTGAGCTATTATTGCCTCAGGAAAGTCAAAGTTTTTTTACGGACATCTTTAACGACATACGTCAAAAACAGCGGGCAGGACTTCTCTCCTCGGTGTTTCTACTTTCCGTTTTTCTTACAGCCAATGGTGTGAGTTCAATTTTTTCAAGTTTTGAAGGTTCTTATCACGTCGAACTCTCTCGTTCATTTATTCGTCAATACCTGTATTCTATGATGGTGGGTATTTTACTGGCTTTATTGCTCTTGGTAGGTGTAATGGCACTTGTGTTTTTCGAAATTTTTATTTTGAGCAATCTTGATGAATTGATTCCCAGTGAGATCAATTGGATCAGAATAGGGCAATTGTTTTTTTATGCCATCTTGATATACATCACAGTGGCCATTTTATATTATTTTGGCACCATAGAGGGTAAAAAGACACGCTTTTTCTCCCCCGGTGCTTTGATGAGTTGTTTGTTGATTCTTTTAACGACCTACTTGTTCGGTATTTATATTGAAAACTTCTCGAGATACAATCAACTCTACGGTTCCATAGGGGCATTATTGATTTTTTTGTTTTACATATGGCTCAATTCAAGTTTATTGCTGCTCGGTTTTGAACTCAATGCAACCTTAAATCGACTCAAAAACTCCGAACAAGAGGGCTCATGATAATGAGCAAAGTTGTATTTTTAAAAAATGCAGTATTTCGCTGATGTTCTTCTTCCTTTATCACTTGGTAAACCCTACACCTATGCAGTTACGTCTGAGGATTTTGCTGTTTTAAAACCAGGTTTCAGGGTTGCGGTTTCTTTTGGTAAATCAAAAGTTTATTCTGCGGTAGTGGTAAAACTTCACGACCAGGCACCCCAGCGGTATACCCCAAAATTTATTGAGTTGATCCTCGAGGAATCCCCCAGTGTGACGCCAAAGCAGCTTGAGTTTTGGAATTGGTTATCGCATTACTACCAGAGTAAACTGGGAGATATTCTTCGTGCTGCATTGCCCACAACCTTTCTGTTAGAGAGCGAGACAGTTGTGGTTAAAAAAGAAATTTCAGAAGAAGATAAAAACGCACTGAGTGATGATGCTTTTTTGGTCTACGAAGCCCTAGAGGTTAAAGCATTAAGCATCAAGGAAATCATTGAGATTCTGGGAAAAAAAAATGTTTTGGGTCTTCTACAGGATTTATTTTCCAAAGGGTTGGTGGACATTCACCAAACCTTGAGTGAAAAATACAAACCCAAACTTGTTCGATATGTCCGATTATCTCAATTGATTTTAGAAACCCAAAATTTAGAGGAGGTTTTCGATTCACTGAAAAATGCTCCAAAACAAAAGCAATTATTGATGGGGATTTTTGATCAAAACCCTAGGGGTGATGAATGGAAAAAATCAAAGGTTTTACTCGATAAAACCGGTTCAACATCGGCTGTTTTGAGGACACTGATTACCAGAGGATTGTTGGAGGAGCAATCTTTACGAGAAGATCGACTGTTGTATGATTTTAAAAAAAGAGACCAAGAGAGAGCTCTGTCTGATGCACAGCAAAAGGCACTTAACGAAATCACCAGTTCTTTCGATAATAAATCTGTGGTCTTATTTCAGGGGGTGACGGGTTCGGGTAAAACAGAGGTTTATATTGAGTTGATCGCTCAGGCCATTGCAAATGGAAAGCAGGTTCTATATCTTTTGCCAGAAATTTCATTGACCCCCCAAATAGTACAACGATTACAAGAGTGTTTTGGTACAGAGGTTACCGTATACCATTCCAAGTTTTCTGTTCACGAACGTACAGAGGTTTGGAACAATATTCTTGAAAACAATGCCAAAGCAAAAATCATTGTAGGAACCCGTTCTGCACTTTTTCTACCTTTTCACCATTTGGGTTTGGTGATAGTGGATGAGGAACATGAGTTGTCCTACAAACAGTTTGATCCCTCTCCTCGTTACCATGCCAGAGACAGTGCCATAGTATTGGCCGGAATTCATCAGGCCAAAGTTTTATTGGGTTCGGCGACCCCTTCCATTGAAAGTTCATTTAACCGCTTGTCCGGGAAATACGGCTGGGTACAGCTCCATCAAAGGTTTGGTAAAGTGGAATTGCCGGAGATCATTACGGTCGATTTAAAAACAGCCCACAAAAAAAAGCAAGTTAAGGGAGGTTTTACCCAAACTTTGATTCAAGAGATGGAGCAAACACTGGCCATGGACAAACAAATTATATTGTTCCAGAATCAACGGGGTTATGCCCCCGTAATGGAGTGTTTGGACTGTGGTCACATGCCCCACTGTCACCAGTGCGATGTCACCCTCACCTATCATCAATATACGGATCAACTCAAGTGTCACTATTGTGGTTATCATATCGCGGTACCGCAAAAGTGTCATGCTTGTGGCTTGCCCAATCTTTCAACAAAGGGTATGGGTACCCAACAAATACAAGAACAAGTAACTGCTCTATTTCCTGAAGTTAAGGTGGCTAGAATGGATTGGGATACGACAAGGGGAAAATGGGCTTTTGATAAATTAATACACTCTTTTGCTGCGCAAGAAGTCAAAATTTTGGTAGGTACTCAGATGATCGTTAAGGGGTTGGATTTTCAAAACGTTCATTTGGTGGGGGTTTTGAATGCTGATCATCTGATGAACTTTCCCGATTTTAGGGCCCACGAAAGAACCTATCAGATGCTAAGTCAGGTGGCCGGGAGGGCCGGAAGAAAAGAATTGAGGGGGAAAGTTTTGATCCAAACCTATCAGCCCCATCACGTCATCATTCAAAAAGTGATTGAGGGAAATTATGATCAGATGTTAAAACAGCAATTGAAAGACAGAAAAGAATATCATTATCCTCCCTACACCAGACTGATCAGGATAGTGGTCAACCACAGCGATATGGAAACGGTTAAAAAGGCAAGTCAGTGGATTGCAAATGTCTTACTACAATCGGAATACGGTCAAATATTGGGCCCTGTTTTTCCATCTATTGCTCGTCTGCGGAACCGATATCGGATG
This sequence comes from uncultured Flavobacteriaceae bacterium, assembly GCA_913052425.1. The sequence continues at coordinate 5,094 of CAJXEG010000079.1, forward strand.
CAAATTTTGGTAAAAATTTCGAGTGATCAGTCTCGGGATCGGGTAAAACAAATCATTAAAAAGACATTGGACGGTTTTGAGTCAATTGCAATATTCAGATCTTGTAAAGTTAACTTGGACGTTGATCCCTATTGAAAATTGAGGAAATTCTCTTTAAAAATGCTTTTTTGTTTGCGACTCAAAGGCAATATTTCGCCATCAGTATTGACATTTTTTGTGGTGTAATTGATTACTTTTTTGAGATTCACAATATAGGATTTGTGAATCCTAACAAACTGGTTATCAGGAAGTTTGTTTAAAAAAGATTTCATTGTCGAGAGTACCATATAGTTTTTGTTTTTGGTTACCACTTTAACGTAGTCCCCCATGGCTTCTATCCAACGAATATTGTTGGCCTGAAGCTTTTCGGCCTTAAAGTTACATTTGAAATGAATCATATGTTCTTTCTTTTCACGAATGATTTTTAGGCACTCCAATTTGTGGTTGAGTCGATCAATTGACTTTTTGAATCGATTTTTGGTGATAGGCTTCATCAAACAATCCATAAAACCTTTTTCATAGGATTTGATGGCGTCCATTGGAGTTTTGGTAATCAAGATGATTTCAATTTCGTCTCTGAGTTGATCCACAAAATCAAAACCAGTATAAAAGGGGAGATCAGAGGAAACAATAGCAAAATCAACAGCGTTGTAATTCAGATACTCCTTGGCATTAACGGAGTCGGAAAATTCTGCCTTTAAATTGATTCCCGGAAAATGTTTTAAAACTTGAAGGAAATGCAGCCGATCTGCCGGATTGGGATCGACATATATGTAGTTTAGTTTCATAATGGGGCTAAATTATTTACTATATATTATCTCAAATCTAAAAATATTTTCTTAAAAAACAATGATTCTCTTGGTGTAATTTAATGATTCACCTATTTTTGCATTTCCTAAAAATAAATAGATATGAACCATTATGAAACTGTCTTCATTCTAAATCCCGTTCTATCTGAGATACAGATAGAGGAGGCAGTAAAAAAGTACCAGTCACTTTTGGAATCTCAAAAGTGTAAAGTTGTTCACAAAGAAGATTGGGGACTGAAGAAACTCGCATTCACCATCCAAAACAAAAACAGTGGTTTTTACCATTTGATGCAGTTTGAAGGTGAGGGTGACATTATCAATGCTTTAGAAGTTGAATTTCGCAGAGACGAAAGAGTGATGCGTTATCTAACCGTCAAACTTGATATTCACGCTCAAGCGTGGGCTGAGAAAAGAAGAAAAAAAATCCAATCTAAAGTTAAAGCTTAAGCAAGATGGCAAAAATTGATGAACAATCCAGTGGTAAAAAAGAAGGGGAAATTCGATATTTAACCCCCCTTAACATTGATACCAACACCAAAAAGAAATATTGTAGATTCAAAAGATCAGG
>CAJXEG010000080.1 GCA_913052425.1 uncultured Flavobacteriaceae bacterium
CGACCCATGACCCGTAAATCTGAAACAGCCATTCTGATTGCGATCCCAGACTTGTTGATGATCATCAAGTCATCTTGATCGGTCACATTTTTAAGGGTAACAAGAGAACCGGTTTTGTCGGTAATCGAAATGGTTTTTACGCCTTTCCCTCCTCTATTGGTGATTCTGTAGTCCTCCAAGTCGGAGCGTTTACCAAAGCCATTCTCGGAAACCACCAAGATGTTGGTATCCATATCATTAACCGATACCATTCCCACGACCTCGTCATTGGCATCGGCCAGGGTAATCCCTCTAACTCCCGAAGCACCCCTGCCCATTGGCCTGGTTTTGCTCTCTTCAAATCGAATGGCTTTTCCGGATTTCACCGCCAATAAAATTTGACTGTTGCCGTTGGTCAACTTGGCCTCCAGCAATTCATCTTCCTCTTTGATGGTAATGGCGTTGATACCATTGGCCCGTGGACGAGAGTACTGCTCCAAACTGGTTTTTTTGACCTGACCTTTTTTGGTGGCCATAATCACATAGTGATTGTTGATATAGTCTTCATCCTTCAAATCTTGCGTACAAATAAAGGCCTTCACCCGGTCGTCTTGCTCGATGTTGATCAAGTTTTGAATTGCACGACCCTTGGAAGTCCTCGACCCCTCGGGAATCTCATAAACACGCATCCAGAAGCATTTTCCTTTTTGGGTAAAAAACAGCATGTACTGGTGATTGGTTCCCACAAAAAGGTTTTCAAGGAAATCTTCATTACGAGTGGTAGAGGCTTTTTGTCCTACCCCTCCCCTATTTTGTGTCTTGTAATCCGACAGTGGCGTCCTTTTGATATAACCTGCATGAGAAATGGTGATCACCATCTTATCGTCGGGGATCATATCTTCTATACTAAAGTTTCCTCCTGCATATTCGATTTTGGATCTCCTTTCGTCACCGTATTTTTCCTTGATCTCAAGCAATTCGGTTTTGATGATGTCCATCCTGCGATCTTTTTTATCCAGTATGTCTTTGAGATCGGTAATAGTTTTCAACAGTTCATCGTATTCGTTGCGAAGTTTGTCTTGTTCCAATCCGGTCAACTGTCTCAATCGCATTTCGACGATGGCTTTGGCCTGAAGTTCGGAAAGTTCAAATTTGGCAATCAAATTTTCTCTAGCTTCTTCGGCATTGGCAGATCCACGTATGATCGCTATCACCTCATCTATATTGTCTGAAGCGATGATCAAGCCCTCTAATATGTGGGCTCGCTCCTCGGCTTTCTTCAGTTCAAATTTTGTTCTGCGAACCACCACCTCATGACGGTGTTCGACAAAATAGTGAATCAACTGCTTTAAATTCAGCAATTGCGGGCGGCCCTCCACCAGGGCGATATTATTCACACTAAAGGAGGACTGTAGGGCAGTGTATTTGTATAATTTATTCAGAACAATGTTGGGGATTGCATCACGCTTAAGAACATAAACGACACGCATACCGTTTCTGTCAGACTCGTCCCTGATGTTGCTGATGCCCTCAATTTTTTTGTCATTGACCAACTCAGCGGTTTTTCTGATCATCTCCGCTTTGTTAACTTGGTAAGGTATTTCTGTCACGACAATGCACTCTCTGTCCCTAACCATTTCAATATTTGCATTCCCTCTCATAACCACACGGCCCCTACCGGTCATAAAGGCTTCTTTGACCCCCTCATAGCCGTAAATGGTACCTCCGGTTGGGAAGTCAGGGGCTTTGATGGTCTGAATCAGTTCATCAATGCTGATGTCATGGTTGTCAATGTATTTTATGGTACCGTCTATCACCTCTGTCAGGTTGTGGGGCGGCATATTGGTTGCCATACCTACAGCGATTCCCGAAGCCCCATTAATCAACAAATTGGGAACCCGAGTGGGCAATACTGTGGGTTCTTTTAGGGTATCGTCAAAATTGAGTTGGTGGTCTACGGTATCTTTTTCAATATCGGCCAATAAATCCTCCGACATTTTCTTCATCCTGGCCTCTGTATAACGCATGGCAGCCGGGCTGTCACCGTCTATGGAACCAAAGTTCCCTTGTCCGTCAACCAACAGGTAGCGCAGACTCCATTCCTGGGCCATACGTACCATGGTATCATATACAGAACTGTCTCCGTGGGGGTGGTATTTTCCCAAAACCTCACCGACAATTCGGGCCGATTTTTTGTAGGCAGTGTTTGCCCTTATACCCAACTCATGCATCCCATAAAGTACCCTGCGGTGTACAGGCTTTAATCCGTCTCGCACGTCAGGAAGTGCACGTGACACAATGACAGACATTGAATAATCAATGTAAGCCGACTTCATTTCATCCTCTATATTAATAGGAATTAATTTTTCTCCGTCAACCATTTGGTTTTATTTAATGTATTAGCTAAAATACTTTATCAAAGGGGTTCTATTGGGATTTCCGCAATATTTTTTAATCAATTTATCAACATGATAATATTGTATTTTGCTCATAAATTTTTGTATTTGCCATTTTGCTGAATGATAATTTTTTTGTCTATTAGCTAATGAATGATAACTGGAATACTTTTTGATCATTTAACAAAAGATTATTAATTTTAATATATGGATGATAATTTTTCACCTAGAGTAAAAGATGTGATTTCCTACAGTAAAGAAGAAGCCCTTCGATTGGGTCATGGATCCATAGGAACGGAACATCTAATGTTGGGGATATTGCGTGACGGTGAAGGAAAAGCGGTATCAATTCTCAAATCTATTGAAGTTGACCTTGACGAACTGAGGCGTAAGGTTGAAATACTCAACCCTGCGGTAATTGAAAATTCAGGGGTGATCAATAACAAAAAGAACCTACACCTTACCCGCCAAGCCGAACGCGCTCTGAAGACCACCTTCCTGGAAGCCAAACTTTTTCAAAGTGATATCATCAACACAGCCCACCTATTGCTGTGCATTTTGAGAAATGAAAACGACCCTACCACCAAGTTACTGCTCAAACTGAATATCGATTATGATATTGTCAAAGAACAATTCAAACTGATGATCGCCAGTGACGACCAAAACTATATGGACATTTCCTCCTCTTCCTCCTTTCCCGAGGAGAAAGACGATGAAAACGAATCCGGTAAGGAAAACCCTTTTGTTCCCACTACCGAATCAAGGGTCAATGTCAAATCCAAAACACCCGTTCTGGACAATTTTGGCCGTGATGTAACTGCATTGGCAGAAAAAAATAAACTGGATCCTGTGGTGGGCAGAGAAAAAGAAATCGAAAGGGTTTCACAAATTCTCAGCAGAAGAAAGAAAAATAATCCCCTTTTGATTGGAGAACCCGGAGTGGGTAAATCTGCCATCGCCGAGGGACTTGCACTGCGCATCATCCAAAAAAAGGTCTCCAGAGTACTCTATGGTAAGCGCGTAGTTTCTCTTGACTTGGCCAGTTTGGTGGCAGGAACCAAATACAGAGGTCAATTCGAAGAGCGGATGAAAGCCGTTATGAATGAATTGGAAAAAAATGACAACATCATCCTCTTCATAGATGAAATACACACCATAGTGGGTGCAGGTGGAGCCACTGGAAGTCTGGACGCCTCAAATATGTTTAAGCCCGCTTTGGCACGTGGTGAAATTCAATGCATCGGTGCAACCACATTAGATGAGTATCGTCAAAATATTGAAAAAGACGGAGCTTTGGAAAGACGTTTCCAAAAGGTCTTGATCGAAGAAACCACCGAAGAAGAAACCCTCGAAATATTGAGGAACATCAAAGACAAATACGAGAACCATCACAACGTTATGTACACTGATGAGGCACTCAAAGCCTGTGCGGAACTCACCTCGAGATACATGACCGACCGTTACCTTCCCGACAAGGCCATTGATGCCCTGGATGAAGCCGGTTCCAGAGTTCACATCAACAACATGAATGTCCCGGACGAAATCATTAAACTTGAAGAAGAACTCGAAAAAGTCAAAGAATTAAAAAATTCTGTTGTCAAAAAACAAAAATACGAGGAAGCCGCCAAGCTTAGAGATGATGAAAAAAGGGTGGAGAGAACCCTTCTTGAAGCACAAGAAAGATGGCAAGAGGAATCCAAACTCAACAGAGTCACTGTCAATGATACACACATCGCAGATGTTGTATCCATGATGACCAACATACCGGTCAACAAAATCGTGAAGAGTGAAAAGAACAAATTGGCAAACCTTACCGATATTATCGGCCAAAAAATCATCGGACAAAAAGAAGCCGTAGAAAAAGTCGTCAAAGCCATACAGCGAAACAGAGCAGGGCTCAAAGACCCGGATCGACCCATCGGGTCATTTATTTTCCTCGGTCAAACCGGAGTTGGTAAAACCCAACTTGCCAAAATCCTCGCTAAAGAAATTTTTGATTCCGAAGAAAACCTAATTCGTATCGACATGAGTGAGTACATGGAAAAATTTGCGATTTCCAGATTGATCGGAGCACCTCCGGGATATGTTGGCTATGAAGAGGGTGGACAACTGAGCGAAAAAGTCAGACGCCGCCCCTACTCTGTCATATTGTTGGACGAAGTTGAAAAAGCCCATCCCGATGTTTTTAACATGCTGCTGCAAGTTTTGGACGATGGATTCCTAACCGACAGCTTGGGTAGGAAAATCAATTTCCAGAACACCATCATCATCATGACCTCCAACATTGGAGCCAGACAAGTCAAAGATTTTGGAACTGGTGTAGGTTTTGAAACCTCCAACATGAAATCTCAGGCCAGTGATATTGAAAAAGGCGTCATACAAAATGCCTTAAAGAAAACCTTCGCTCCCGAGTTTTTGAATCGTATCGACGATGTAGTCATTTTCAACACCCTTGAAAAGGAAGATATTGAGCAAATTGTAGGTATTGAGTTAATCAAACTCACTAAAAGGGTTGAAAACCTTGGCTATAGCATTTCACTTACCAAAGCTGCAAAGGCTTTTTTAAGTTATAAAGGTTTTGACAAGAAATACGGAGCCCGACCCCTCAACAGAGCCATTCAAAAGTACATTGAAGACCTTTTGGCCGAAAATGTTGTCAACAACAACATTGAGGAAGGAACGCACATCACCCTAGATCACAAAAAAGGGGAGAAAGAACTCCATATAAAACCCGCCACTGAGGTCAAAGAAAAATAAGGATATAAACCTTATTAAAAGCCATCTTGGACAGATGGCTTTTTTTTTACCTACTAGACAAGGTTAAAATTGTTTCCAAAAAATTTTAAAGCTGATGGTTTTGTAATATTTTTGCGTTAATGTTGGAAAATATCATTAATATAAAAATCCGTACTTCCGACTTCAGGTCTAAAGCTGTTGTTGTCACACCTTATATTTCGACAATGACTACCCCTATGGGGGTAGTTCATCACATATAACGCTATGGCCACATGTCCTCAAATCTTTGATTTAAATTCAAATCATTTCAATCATTTCAAATCAATTACCCCAGACACATCAAAGTGCAGGGTTAAACAGAAAAATATATAAAATGAAAGTTTTAAAATTTGGTGGAACATCGGTAGCAAACTCGGAAAGTCTGTCCAATGTTCTCAAAATTATTCAAAAACAAAAAGGTTCTATTGCAGTGGTAGTATCCGCTTTGGGAGGGATTACTGACCTGCTCATGGAAATGCTTTCATTGGCACAATCCGGCGAAGACCATTACAAAGACAATCTTGCTGTGATCGAAAAACGCCATTTAGATACCATCAAAAAATGCGTACCCATCCAGCACCAAAGTGCCATCATCAGCTTTCTCAAAAAACACCTCAATGAATTGGAGTCTCGATTGGATGCTGTTCACCTTTTGGAGGAGGCTACCCCAAAAAACAATGCCTCCATATCCGCCTATGGAGAAATTCTCTCCAGCAATATCATTCAAGAAATCTTCAGTTTCAACGATATAGATTCCGTTCTCAAAGACAGTAGAGCGCTGATCAAGACCATACTTCACAAGGGTAAAGAAGTGGTAGATTTGAGATTGAGCCAGAATCTAATTCAAGATTATTTCAAAAAAAACAGTTCCAAAGTAGTTTTGCTTCCCGGTTTTATTGCCAGCAACGCATCGGGTGAAACCACCACTTTGGGCAGGGGAGGATCGGACTATTCTGCTGCACTCATAGCCAATGCTACCGAATCAGAAATATTGGAAATCTGGACCGACGTCAGTGGTATGTACACCGCCCATCCCAAAATTGTTGCTCAGGCCAAGCCCATCGAAAAGTTGAGCTATTACGAGGCCATGGA
>CAJXEG010000081.1 GCA_913052425.1 uncultured Flavobacteriaceae bacterium
AGGATTTATCAAAATAAGAGTTCCAACCAAAAGTATTAAGATTGAAATTGAATGTTTATATGGTAAGTATATTATTTCAAGTTGATTTCGGAAAAAATAGTTAGATGTTATTAAAATTAAAACTAAGATAGGTGGGGGTATTTTTATCATTTAAAAAAAAATTTGAAAATATTAATTTAAAAATTAGACTGGTTTATAAGTTTGAATTAGGGTTAGCAGAGAGGAAGGGATTCGAACCCTCGATTCCGCGATAACGGAATACACACTTTCCAGGCGTGCGCCTTCGACCACTCGGCCACCTCTCTATTGTTTTTTAAATCGGCACTAATAAACAAAAAAAATAAATTCTATTAATTTTTTTTCCTATAAAGATATACAACTATTAATTCATCCCCAACACCGGACACTTAGCTTTACATCTTAAACACAGCAAGAGCGTTTTGGGTGGTCAGTGCGGCGATTTCTTCTTCACTTCTTTGATGGATTTCCGACAATTTTCTTAAAATATAAATCAGATATTCACTTTGATTGCGCTTTCCTCTAAAGGGAGCAGGCGCCAAATAGGGCGCATCGGTCTCCAAAACGATATGATCGATGGAAATTTGATCCAAAAACTGATCGATTTTACCCTTCTTAAACGTAACCACCCCTCCAATGCCCAATTTAAGGTTAAGACCTATGGCCCGTTGGGCTTGTTCTTTGGTTCCGGTAAAACAATGGAAGATCCCCGATAAATCGTCCCCCTTATGGATTTCCAAAACTTCAAAAACCTCATCAAAAGCATCGCGACAATGAATGACAATGGGCAATCCTTTTTCTTTGGCCCAACGGATCTGTAAATCAAAAGCCTCTTGTTGCTGACTTAAAAAGCTTTGATCCCAATAAAGGTCAATGCCTATCTCTCCCACCGCAGCAAAATCCTTTTGGTCCAAATATTGCTCCACATGACGGAGTTCGTCCTGGTAATTGTCCTTGACATGGGTAGGGTGCAAACCCATCATCAAACGAATGTGTTCAGGGTATTGTTTTTCCAATGCCAGCATCATGTCCGTATAGCTACTGTCAATGGCGGGAAGGTAAAAACGCGTTACCCCGGTTTCTATCGCTTTTTGTATGATTTCATCTCTGTCCTCATCAAAAGCTTCTACATAAAGATGGGTATGGGTGTCAATCAATTTCATTCACCGTAAAATTAAGGTTTCGTTTTTTTACATTTGTAAAAATGATCTTCTTTGTTTAAAAATACTTCACCCAAGCAAATCCAACTAAAAGTCACCAAAACTAGGCACTTGGTCTGCCGTGCCAGAATCAATGGTGTCAAAGCGGTATTACTGATCGATTCGGGGGCATCCAACAGTTGCATTGCACTTTCGGAAAAAGAAAAATTCAACATCAAAGAAAAAGGAAATCCCTTTAAAGCTTCGGGAGCGGGAAAAGACAAGGTCAAAGCGGTATTGGGACATCAATGCAACCTGATTTTGGGACGGCATACGGTCGGGAAACACGCCTTTGTTTTATTGGATATGCAACACATCAACGCCACGCTGATGCGAGAAAACGCAAAGCCTATTGATGGAATTTTGGGTGCTGATTTTCTAAAGAAAAACCGAGCGCTGATCGATTACGGGAACAATACCCTCAGCCTATAGCTCCAAGGCTTTTTCGATGTCATTGTCCATCAAAAACTCCTCAGGACTTTCCAAAGCCTCTTTGATGGCCACCAAAAATCCTACCGATTCCTTACCATCGATGATGCGGTGATCATAGGACAAGGCCAGATACATCATGGGGCGAATTTCTACTTTGCCATCGATGGCCACCGGACGTTCGATGATGTTGTGCATTCCCAATATACCGGATTGCGGCGGGTTGATGATTGGCGTGGAGAGCATGGAACCAAAAACCCCACCATTGGAAATGGTAAAAGTTCCTCCTGTCATATCATCCACGGTGATTTGACCGTCTCTGGCGCGAATGGCCAGTCGTTTGATTTCTTGTTCGATTTCTCTAAAGGATAAATTTTCAGCCCCCCGGACCACGGGAACCATCAATCCTTTGGGTCCGGATACGGCAACACTGATATCGCAATAATCGTATGCTATTTTGTAATCGCCATCAATCATGGAATTCACATCGGGGTAAATTTGCAAGGCTCTGACCACCGCTTTGGTGAAGAAGCTCATAAACCCTAAACTGACCCCGTGTTTTTCGGCAAAAGTTTCCTTGTATTTTTTTCGCAAAGCAAAAATTGGCGCCATATCAGCCTCGTTGAAAGTAGTCAACATTGCGGTTTCATTTTTCACCGCGACCAGTCTTTCGGCCACCTTTCGGCGCAACATGGAAAGTTTCTTTCGTTCTTCGCCTCTTTTGCTTCCGGCAGGAGCAGTTCCCATAGCAGGTACTGCCTTAACGGCATCTTCCTTAGTAATTCTTCCATTCCTTCCCGTACCTACAATACTTTCCAAATCCATTCCTTTATCGGTAATGATTTTTTTGGCAGCAGGCGAGGGAGAGCCGGCAGCATAATTTTGGTCAGCGAGTGGAGCAGACGCAGGAACTGCAGTTACAGCAGCAGGTGCTTCGGTCGGTGAAGTTGTGCTTTGCCCCTCCTTGGGTGCCCCTTCAGTATCGATAAGACAAACCACTTGACCTACGGCCACGGCGTCCCCCTCTTCTGCTTTAAGGGTAATACTTCCACTTACCTCGGCAGGTAACTCCAAGGTAGCCTTGTCAGAATCCACTTCTGCTATGGCCTGGTCTTTTTCGACATAGTCGCCATCAGCAACCAGCCATTGGGCAATTTCAACCTCTGTTATCGACTCCCCCGGTGAGGGAACTTTCATCTCTAAAATCATAGTTTATGAAGATTTACTTTTTTTTCTTATAAAATTATCCAACGCAGGATCAAAGACATAGTCGATCACTTGTTGATGTCTGTTTTTAAATCTTACGGCACTTCCAGCGGCGGGGGAACCATAATACCTTCTGGTTGCAGGTCGCATTTGTTGTGCCTCGGGCAAATGGAGCAACAAATAACCCCAAGCCCCCATATTACGAGGTTCCTCTTGGGCCCAAACCACATCCTCAAGATTGGGATAGTGATCGATCTGAGCTTTAATTTCTTCATGGGGTAAGGGGAACAATTGTTCCAGCCTGACAATGGCCACATCCATTCTGTCTTTATTGGCTCTGGCATCGATCAAATCGTAGTAAAACTTACCGGAACAAAAAACTAGGGTTTTGACAAGTTCGGCCTTGGCTTGATCATCGGGGATTAACCTTTGAAAACTACCGTTGGTTAGGTCTTCAACTTTTGAAACAGCCCTGGGGTGCCGCAATAAACTTTTGGGTGTAAAGACGATCAAAGGCTTTCTGAAATTGCCTTTCATTTGTCTTCTCAACAAATGGAAGAAGTTGGCAGGCGTGGTACAATTGGCGACAAACATATTGTCCTTCGCACAGAGTTGTAAATAACGCTCCATTCTGGCCGAAGAATGCTCAGCACCTTGGCCCTCATAACCGTGAGGCAAGAGCATTACGATCCCATTTTGAGTTTTCCACTTGTCCTCTGCTGCCGAAATGTATTGGTCGATCATGATCTGGGCGCCATTGGAAAAATCCCCGAACTGTGCCTCCCAAATGGTCAGACAGTTGGGGCTGGCCATTGCATAACCATAGTCAAATCCCAAAACACCGTATTCTGATAGAAAGGAATTGAAAACATTAAATTTCCCTTGATTTTCAGGGGCAATCAAATTGAGTAATATAACCTCCTCCTCAGAGGATTCTGCTTTAATCACCGCATGACGATGCGAAAAAGTTCCTCTTTCAACATCTTGACCGGAAAGCCGAACATTGTACTTCTCATAGAGTAAGGTACCATAGGCCAATAGTTCTCCCATGGCCCAATCCAGCCGATCGGTTTCAAAAAACATCTTGTTGCGATCTGCAATCAGGCGCTCAATTTTTCTCAAAAACTTTTTATCCGGAGGAACATTAGTAATGGTTTTGGCCACTGCAGTGAGCACTTCCAAATCAACAGCGGTATTCAGCTCAGGATGCATGTCTTTTTCATCGACTCTCTGGTAGCCCAGCCATTCATCTTCCATAAAAGGAGTGACAACAGTGGTCTCCTCCGTACGGGAGACCTGGAGGTTTTGTTCCAACTTGGATTTGTAATCCTCCTCTTGTTTTTTGACGTAACTGGATTCAATAATCCCCTGAGCGATCAATTTTTCAGCATAGATGTCTCTGGGATTTTTGTGCGCTGCTATGGTCTTGTAGAGTTTGGGTTGGGTAAATCTCGGCTCGTCACCTTCGTTATGTCCATATTTACGGTAACCCAAAAGGTCGATAAAAACATCGGCATTAAAATGCATTCTATAATCCAGGGCAAACAACACGGAGTGAACCACTGCCTCAACGTCGTCTGCATTGACGTGCATCACAGGTGATAGGGTAACTTTACCCACATCGGTACAATAGGTACTGGATCGGGCATCGAGATAATTGGTGGTGAATCCTATTTGATTGTTGACCACGATATGGATGGTTCCACCCGTGGAATAACCTTTCAATCGTGCCATTTGTACAATTTCGTAGGCAATACCCTGTCCGGCGATGGCTGCATCACCATGAACAACGATGGGCAAAACTTTTAAGGCATCACCGTTGAATTTATTCTCCAACTTGGCCCGGGTAATTCCCTCCACTACTGCCCCAACGGTCTCCAAATGGGAGGGATTGGGCGCTAAATTGATGTTGATTTTTTTGCCGTTGTTGTTGGGGTCTATCTTTGCCGTCCAACCCATGTGGTATTTAACGTCTCCATCAAAGACCACCTCATCGTAATCCTTTCCATCGAACTCGCTAAAAATATCTTTTGGGGATTTTCCGAATATATTGGTCAAGGTATTGAGTCTTCCTCGGTGAGCCATTCCCATGATAAACTCCTCAACTCCTTTGGTAGCGGCAGCCATGACAAGAGCATCTAATGCCGGAATAAGCGACTCCCCTCCTTCCAGGGAAAATCGTTTTTGCCCCACGTATTTGGTATGTAGAAAGTTTTCGAAGCTAACGGCTTGATTCAATTTGTTGAGTATGTCTTTTTTTTGCTCCGGACTAAAATTCGGATGATTTTGATTTTGGTGCAATCGATCCTTAATCCAATCTTTTTTCTCTACATTCCTGACGTACATGTATTCCACACCGATGGAGTCACAATAGGTACTTTGCAGGTGTTCGATGATGGTGGACAAGGTACTGGGTCCTATGCCCACAATTGAACCTGCATTGAAAACAGTAGATAAATCATCTTGAGACAATCCAAAGTTTTCTACCTCCAAATTGGGGCTGTAGCTCCTTCTGTTGCGAACGGGGTTGGTTTTGGTAAATAAATGGCCACGACTGCGGTAGCCTTCAATAAGCTTGACCACCTGAAATTCTCTCTTTACCGACTCGGGAACTTCTACCTCGGCCACCTCTGCCGGCCATTCTCCGTGCTCCATCCCAAAGTCAAAGCCTTGGAAGAATGCTCTCCAACTGGGTTCTACAGCGTCTGGGTTTTGTAAATATTGGTCGTATAATTCAGCGAAATAGGCGGTGTGGGCCGAATTTAAAAATGAAAATCTGTCCATTAAATCATATTACTACTCATCCTAAAAACAAAATTACAATTTTTGCCCAAAGAGGTTCGATTTTGTCTATAAAACAATCCAATTCTTATTAAATTTGTATTGGATCGGTGTCGATGACGGAGTTGTTTTTAGGTAAAAAATCAAGGCTGTTTGTGCAGCTATCCCTTTCAAAATTTGATTTTATAGATGTTTGCTTTAGTTGATTGCAATAATTTTTACGCTTCTTGCGAACGGGTTTTTCAACCTCAGTACGAGGGCAAGGCAGTGGTTATTCTTTCCAATAACGACGGTTGTGTGATTGCCAGAAGCAATGAGGCCAAAGCCCTGGGAATCCCCATGGGAGCTCCTGCCTTCAAATTTCGAAACGAATTCAAAAAGCACAACATCAGGGTTTTTTCTTCCAACTATCCACTCTATGGAGACATGAGCCATCGGGTGATGAAAATCTTGGAAACCTATACCCCCAATGTCGAAATTTACAGCATAGATGAAGCCTTTTTAAAGTTTGAAGGCTTTGATTATTTCGACCTTAACGCAATGGGCTTGAAAATGCGCAAGCAAGTAAGGCGTTGGACCGGAATCCCC
>CAJXEG010000082.1 GCA_913052425.1 uncultured Flavobacteriaceae bacterium
AGTGGAAGTAATGCAGCCGATAGAGATAGTCTTGGGGTTTTCAATTTAATATTATTTTAAAAGTACAATTTACCCTTTTTTTACAACTGCTTTGATCAATCTTAAACCCTAACTTTTGTATTTTTGACAGTAAATCGAAATTTAAACTATGCAATCATTTGATGTTGCCATAATTGGATCGGGCCCTGGAGGCTATGTAGCTGCCATTCGTTGTGCTCAGTTAGGGATGAAAACTGCCCTTATAGAAAAATACAATACTCTGGGAGGAACCTGCCTTAATGTGGGCTGTATTCCCTCAAAATCCCTATTGGATTCATCTCACCATTACGAAGATGCCGTTAAGCATTTTGAAGAACACGGTATTGAAATTCCTGGAGAGGTCAAGGTCAATTTGGAAAAAATGATTGCCCGTAAAGCCTCTGTGGTCGAACAAACCACCAAAGGCATCGATTTTTTGATGGATAAGAACAAAGTAAGTGTATTCAATGGCTTGGGGTCTTTTAAAGATGCCACTACCATTCATATAGCAGGGGAGAAGTCCGAAGACATTACTGCCAAAAATATTATTATTGCCACTGGATCCAAGCCCGAAAGCTTGCCCTTTATTAATATCGACAAGGAACGCATCATCACTTCAACCGAGGCTTTGGAGTTGAAGGAAATTCCCAAACACATGATCGTCATCGGTGGAGGCGTTATCGGTTTAGAATTGGGACAGGTATACAAAAGACTTGGAGCCGAGGTCTCTGTTATAGAATATGCCGACCGTATCACACCGGTGATGGACAGCGCACTTTCCCGTGAATTGACCAAGGTGATGAAAAAGCAAAAAATAAAATTCTATTTGTCGCATCAAGTCAATAAAGTAGAGCGCAATGGAGACACAATTACCGTGACTGCCTTGGACAAAAAAGGGGAGGAGGTCAATTTAGAAGGGGATTATTGTTTGGTTTCTGTTGGTCGAAAACCCTATACCGATGGATTAAATGCAGAAGCGGCTGGCGTAAAACTTACCGACCGCGGTCAGATTGAAGTGAATGAGCATCTGCAAACTTCTGCTTCAAACATCTACGCCATTGGCGATGTCGTTCGAGGTGCCATGCTGGCGCACAAAGCTGAGGAGGAAGGGGTAATGGTGGCAGAAATATTGGCTGGACAAAAGCCTCACATTGATTACAACCTTATCCCCAATGTAATCTATACCTGGCCTGAAGTGGCTGCCGTAGGCAAAACCGAGGAGGAACTCAAATCAGCGGGGGTCAACTATAAAAGTGGACAGTTTCCCATGCGTGCCTTGGGGCGTTCCCGTGCCAGTGGTGATACCGATGGTTTTATCAAAATTTTGGCCGATGCCCAAACGGATGAGGTACTCGGTGTTCATATGATCGGAGCCCGTGTGGCCGATTTGATTGCCGAAGCGGTGGTGGCCATGGAATTTCGTGCCTCTGCCGAGGACATCGCCCGTATGAGCCACTCTCATCCCACCTATGCCGAAGCGGTAAAAGAGGCTGCATTGGCAGCCTCAGAAAATCGACCTCTGCACATTTAGTTATTTTATTGCTGAAAAGCCTTTTCCATTTTAGATCGAATGGCTTCCAAAGTCAGATTCCCCAGACTTCCCAAGTGAGTATGGGATAAATTTTTGTGGGGTTGGTAGTCATCACTGGCAATTTTTTCTCCCATCTTTTTGTAAGCATCTCTAAAAGGCATCCCCTCCTTGACCCATTCGTTTAGCGTATCAACGCTAAAAACATATTGGTATTTAGGGTCGTCCAAAATATTTTCTTTGACTTGTATTTCCTTTAAACTGAAAGTAAAAAGATCCAAACAAGCTTTGAGTTTATTGATGGCTTCAATGATGGGGCCTTTGGCGAGTTGCATTTCTCTGTGATAGCCAGAGGGTAAATTGGCCATGAGTAAAGCCAACTGATTGGGCAGTCCCTGAAGGAGATTACATTTGCCTCTGATGAGTTCAAACACATCGGGGTTTTTCTTATGCGGCATGATACTGGATCCTGTGGTCAACTCCTCAGGAAAACTGATAAAGTTGTACTCTTGCCCCATATAAAGACAGATGTCCATTGCCATTTTGGAAAGCGTAGTGGCCAAAGCCGCCATAGCGGTAGCAGTAGTTTTTTCAGCCTTTCCTCTACTCATCTGGGCCGCAATCACATTGTATTTTAAATCGGCAAAGCCCAAACTTTCGGTGGTGGCTTTTCTGTCAATAGGAAATGAACTCCCAAAACCTGCGGCACTTCCCAATGGATTTTGATCCACTACTTGATGAGCTGCATTGAGCAAGGTCATGTCATCGACCAGAGTTTCGGCATAGGCAGAGAACCAAAGTCCAAAAGAAGATGGCATGGCCACCTGAAAATGGGTATATCCTGGCAATAAATGATCCTTGTGCTGATCGGCCAAATCCATCAATAACCTAAAAAAGCTGTGCGTGAGTCCTTTAATCGTCTCAATCTCGGCCTTAAGATACAAATGAAGGGCCACCAATACCTGATCGTTTCTTGATCTGGCGGTATGTATTTTTTTACCTAAATCCCCAAGCTTTTGTGTCAGTACATATTCGATTTTGGAATGCATGTCTTCAAACTCGGTTTCGATAACAAAATCTCCATTTTCGGCATCGGTTTTTAGTTCTTCCAACACCTCGACGATCTGATCGGATTCTTCTTGCGATAAAACCCCAATTTTGGCTAACATTTGCGCATGGGCTATGGAAGCTTGGCAGTCATAGGCAGCCAAATAGAGATCATATTCTCGATCTTTTCCCACCGTAAAATGGTCTATTTTTTCGTGTGGAGCTTGGTTTTTTTGCCAGAGTTTCATGCTTAAAGTATTTTTCCTAAAAGTTCAATATAAATTTTTACTGCCTCTTCGATCTCATGCACAAAGATGTACTCATTGGCTGAGTGTGATCTTGTAGATAATCCGGGACCCATTTTGAGCGATGGACATTGAAGTGCTGCTTGATCCGATAGGGTAGGAGAACCATAGGTTTTTCTTCCCAAGGCAATTCCTGCCTGAACCAATTCATGATCCATTCCTATGGAAGAAGAATTGAGATGCAACGACCTTGGTGTCATTTCACAGGGGGCAGCCTCGGTGAGTATCTTGGCCAATTCTTCATTGCTGTATTGGTCGTTGACCCTTACGTCCACTACCAAATCTACGCTTGCAGGAACCACATTGTGTTCTTTTCCTGCATTGATCTGGGTGACTGTGATTTTGACATCTCCCAAAAAGTCGGATTGTTTTTCCAAGGAGAAGTTTTGAAACCATTCCAATACTTTGGGGAGTTTCATAATGGGGTTGTCGTCGTTGGGGTGTGCGGCATGTCCAGGAGTCCCTTTGATGACTCCGTCAAAAACCAATAAACCTTTTTCGGCTACCGCCAAATGCATTTCTGTGGGCTCACCTACTATGGCCACGTCGATTTTGGGTAAGTGAGAGAGCAGCCCTCTAAGACTGTCTTGTCCCGCAATTTCTTCCTCTGCCGAGGCAGCGATGATTAGATTGTATTTTGGATTTTGTGCATCATAGTAGTGGGTAAACAAAGCAATAAGAGAAACCAAGGCCCCTCCAGCATCATTACTTCCTAGGCCGTATAGTTTTCCATCCTCGATTTTGGACTCAAACGGATCGTTGGTATAGGCCGCATTGGGCTGAACCGTGTCGTGATGAGAATTGAGTAATAGGGTAGGTTTTTGGGGGTCAAAACCTTTGTTTTGTGCCCAAATATTATTTCCCGATCGCTGATATGGAATGCCGTAATAGTCAAACCATTGTCCAATCCTGTCGGCAGTTTTGTCCTCCTCTTGTGAAAAAGAGGGAATGGCAATCAAATCCTTCAATAAATCAATCGCTGCTGCGCTAAGCTCATTCATCCTTTAGTGTTAGAGTGGTGTGTTGGGAAATTCCCGCTATCATTTTTGGCGCTCCAATTTTAACTTCATTTACGCCATTTGCCAAAGCATCAAAACAGTTGTCAATTTTGGGAATCATTCCCGAATGAATGACTTGAGCTGTTTTTAAGTTCTTGTATTTTTGGGGGGTGATGGTTTCAATCACACTACCGTCGTCATCGATGTTTTCCAAAACGCCTTGCTTTTCAAAACAATACCATAAAGATACTTCAAAAGATTGCGATAAACTTTGTGCCAAGGTGGCGGCTATGGTGTCGGCATTGGTGTTGAGCAATTGTCCTTTTTGGTCGTGGGTAATGGCACAACAAACAGGAGTGTATCCTCCCTTGAGCAACATTTGAATCAAAGCGTTATTGACACCAACTACATCCCCTACAAAACCGTAATCGATAGATTTTACCGGTCTTTTTACTGCTTGAATGGCGTTGCCATCGGCTCCGGAAAGTCCCAAGGCGTTGCACCCTAAATTTTGCAATTGGGCCACAATGTTTTTATTGATTTTACCCCCATAAAGCATGGTGATAATATCGAGGTTTTGAGCATCGGTGATCCTTCTGCCTTCGACCATTTGAACGGGTATGTCCATTTTTTCGGCCATGTCAGTGGCTTTTTTACCCCCTCCGTGAACCAAAATCTTGGAACCTTGCATTTGGGCAAAGTCGGTCAGGAAGGACTGCAGTGCTGCTGCATCCTCAATGACGTTTCCTCCGATCTTGACCACCGATAGTTTATCCATTTTCCAACAGTTGTTTTAAGACCGATTGGGCCGAGAAAATTCTGTTTTGGGATTGTTGAATGACCAGAGCATTGGGACTGTCGAGCACGCCATCGGCGGCAACAATATTTCTTCTAATGGGAAGACAGTGCATGAACTTTCCATCGTTGGTCCTTTGCATTTTTTCAGGTGTAATCATCCATTCGTCATCTGTTCTGAGGATTTGCCCATACTGTTCGTAG
Organism: uncultured Flavobacteriaceae bacterium; assembly: GCA_913052425.1. The sequence continues at coordinate 4,896 of CAJXEG010000082.1, forward strand.
GAACACCAGTTTTTGGTATAGACAAAGTCGGCTCCCTCCATAGCTTTTTCTTGATCGGTGGTGCATGTGATCCCTTCAGTAATTTTAGGGTTCAGGGCATAACCTTCGGGATGGGCAATGATGAAATCGGCATCCATATGTTTCATCATTTTGGTAAAAGAATTTCCAACTGCATGAGGAAGTGCTTTGGGATGAGGAGCCCAACTCAATACGACTTTGGGTTTGTGGGCGGGTTGAAATTCCTTGATCGTAATGGCATCAGCCAAGGCTTGCAGAGGATGTGCAGTTGCACTTTCCATGTTGATGATGGGTACAGAAGCGTATTTGGCAAAGCTTCTCAATACGATTTCGGCCTCATCTTTTTCTTTGTCAGATAGGGATGCAAAAGCCCTAATGGCCACCATATCACAATATTGGGAAACTACAGCAGCAGCTTCCTTAACATGTTCTGATCTCAGTCCACTCATCTTGGTGCCGTCTTCAAATTCCAATGCCCAAGACTCCTGACTAAAATTCATAACCATGGTTGGAAGTCCTAGGTTTTGGGCTGCCTTTTGGGTACTCAATCGGGTTCTAAGACTTGGATTGAAAAATAAAAGCCCTAGGGTTTTGCCTTTACCCATCGCATCCCATTTTGTGGGTTGATTTTTCAGCTCCATTGCCAAATCCAAGGTTTGGTGAAAGTCGGGCAAATCCGCTAAGGTGATAAAATGTTTCATAGTAAATCTTCTAATGCATCAAAGAGCTGATCAAAATGTGCTTTTTGAACGGTCAATGGCGGAAGGATTCGCAATACATTTTTGTTGCTGCTGCCTCCGGTAAATATGTGTTTTTCATAGATGAGCCTTTTTCTTAAAGGTCCGACCTCAAAGTCAAATTCCAATCCGAGCATCAGTCCGCGTCCTTTGATCTTGGCTCCTTTTATTTTTTCCCCCTTGCTTCTGAAATAGATTTCCATTTCTTTGGCATGTTGTTGGAGCTTATCTTTTTTTATGATTTCCAAAACTGCCAATGAGGCACAACAGGCCAGGTGATTTCCTCCAAAGGTAGTTCCCAGCATCCCGTATTTGGGTTTGACATCTGGATGAACCAATATTCCTCCTATGGGAAAGCCATTGCCCATTCCTTTGGCCATGGTAATCACATGTGGTTTGATGTTGTTGTTTTGAAAAGCAAAAAAGGTTCC
>CAJXEG010000083.1 GCA_913052425.1 uncultured Flavobacteriaceae bacterium
AGTGCCACATTTTCTACACGATAATCAAAACTCACAGACACCACCTGACGATCGTCGGTTTTTAATGCCTCAAGTGATTGATTCAACACCACGCTCCCTTTGTTTAGAATGACCACTTTGTCGCACATGGCCTCCACTTCTTGTAGAATATGAGTAGAGAGAAAAACCAATTTTTCTTTTCCCAGACTTTGGATCAATTTTCTGATTTCAACGACTTGATTGGGGTCCAGTCCAGTGGTGGGTTCATCTAAGATCAGGTATTGGGGGTCATGAAGTAGTGCCGCGGCCAATCCCACCCTTTGTTTGTAACCCTTGGAAAGGATTTCAATTTTTTTATGAAGATGTTCTGCCAGTCCTGTTTTTTCAATCACTTCCTCAAAGGGAGGTTTTTTTAGGCCGTATAAATCCCCCACAAATTTCAGATACTCCTTAACATACATCTCCGGGTAAAGCGGATTGTTTTCCGGCAGATAACCTATTTGTTGTTGGATGTTTTTCGGTTGCTCTCGCAAATCAAAAGTGCCGATCAAAACTTCTCCCTCCCATTGATTCAAATAACCTGTCAATATTTTCATCAAAGTGGTTTTCCCGGCACCGTTGGGGCCCAACAAGCCGATCACTCCATTTTCATCAAAGGACAATGAAATGTTTTTTAAAGCAACGGTCTTACCGTAATTTTTAGACAACTGTTGGATGTTTATGCCCAAGGCTTATATTGTTATTGGTTGGTTAAAAAAAATAAATCAAATCAGGTTAATGGACAACTTTTAAAAGGATCCTATCAAAGTTAGGGAATAATGATTTTTTGAAAAAGGAAAAATAGGATCTAAAATCTTTATGCCTGATGACGATGCCAGAGAATTTGATCCATAACCCAACTTGTATGGACTGCTGTTTCTCCAGTTGAGGGATGCGAAAAATTTCCCTCTAACAGATGTTTTTTCAAATCTTCGACATGCGTCATTTGAACGTGTTTGGGATGGGTTATAGAAAGTTCGACTTCTTCCCCTTCTTTATTCAACACCAATGGGTTTTCCTCAAAAACAGAAAACTGAATCTTTCCTTTACTGCCAAAAATTTCAACCCGATCCATCGGTTCTATTCCAAAGTTCCAAACTCCTACTCCCGTCACACCTCCTTGGTGCAACCAGCAGGCGGATATGGCATCCTTTGCAGCATATAAGTCTTGCTGGTTCAGGCTGATGCCAGAGACCTCTTGAATCTCTCCCAATAAGTAGATAAACAAATCAATACCGTGACTGGCCAGATCATCAAAATAACCACCCGGTGCAACCTTGGGATCAGTTCGCCAGTTGTAAGTCCCGGATAAATCCATGGTATTGGGGGATTGACTCAGGTGCGAATTGATGTGCCTGACATCTCCAATTTCATGATTCAGTAACCACTCCCTGATTTGCGTAAACCTGGGCAAGGATCGTCGGTAATAGGCAACAAAAAGAGGAATTTCATTTTTTTTAAAAGCGAGTGCTATCTTTTTACTCTCTTCATAAGAGGGTGCCAACGGTTTTTCGATACAACAGACTTTCCCTGCGGCAGCGACTTTAAGTGCGTAAAACAAATGACTATCCGGGGGTGTAGCAATGTAGACTGCATCGATTTCCGCATCGTTGATTAAGGCGTCTGCATCAGTATAATATTTTTCTACCCCATGTCGCAGGGCATAGTCCTTGACTTTGTTCCCATTACGTCTCATTACGGCTTTCAACTCAAAACCCACTGTTTTTTGATAGGCCGGCCCACTTTTGACCTCTGTCACATCTCCACAACCAATAATTCCCCAACGCAGTGGAGCGGAATATTCTTTTTTTATCATTTCAATCTTTTGTTCTGTATTGAAAGATATTGTTTTTCGAGAGAACGAACGACCTCCCTTTCCAACTTTTACGATTACATTCCTCCTTTTTTGATCAATACCAAAAATTAATAAGGACACCTGCCACTGAGACCACAAAAAAGTCTTTTAGAGGTTTAGGAAAACACCTACACTTAAAACCAAGTCATTAACCCCTCCGTTGGGATGATTGAGTCGGGCATTACTGATGTGTCGGAATCCCAATCTAAAGTCAAAATATATATTTTCTAATAATTTCACATTCAACCCAATCAGGAAGTTATCAGAAAAAATAAATCCATCTGCTTGTCTTTGTGGAGTGCCAGACACATAGTGGGGCCCCGACGAAATAAGTACATACAGGTACAAGGCTTCCTCAAATAGCATCCTGCGAATCAATACCCCTGTATTGACCCCAAATTCATAACCGTTGATTTCATCAGCGATTTTGTCAACATGCCTGAATTTGGTCAAATTGTATTGTGGTTGAACCAAAAGGTCTAATCCCCATTTTTCCCGCTTCAAAAAGCCCCAATAATATTGCAATTGGAAAAACAATATTTGGTAATCATAAGTTACGTTAAGTCCCGGAGCGTCGGTGTTTTCTCCTTTTGAAAGCAGGTGATCGCGTATTTTTTTAGTATCCTTTTCATTTATTTCAGAGAGTAATTGATCGACATTTTGCCCACCAAAACCAGAGACCAAACCCAGTCGGTGGGTTGAGAGAGATCAGACTGTGATGAAACAAAAAAGAAGGATAAAACACCAACGAGCATTAAAATCAGCGTTTTCATGAGTAGTTTTTATGTTGAACAGCGATAAGTTGAGGCCTTACTTTAGCACTAAAATACCAAAACAAGAAATCAAAAATTATTTTATATCTTAAAACTCAAGATTATTGGTACGAATGATTACTATGCATTACATCAATTAATCTACAAAAAATCCATAAAATGGTTTGTTTTTGTGAAAAGCTATCATACATTTGTCCCGATAACTAAGATATGAATAACAATTTTTTTTACTACAACAACGTTTATTACTTCTATACTGAGGATAGAAGGACTTTGTAGTAATCTATAAATATAGTAAACAAAAAGTCCTGATTTATCGGGACTTTTTTTTTGAGCCATGACACAAAAAATAGCCATACAGGGAATTATGGGATCTTTCCACGATCGGGTGGTAGAAGAGTACTATCCCCAAGCTCCGCAACTGATGGAGTGCTTGAGCTTTGATGCCCTGGCCAAGGCAGTGGCCTCAGGAGCTTGTGATCAGGCAGTGATGGCCATAGAAAATTCTATTGCAGGATCCATCTTACCCAATTACGCCCTTTTGGATCAATACGAACTCGTCATTACGGGAGAGCATTATCTGAGTATCGAACACAATTTAATGGCCCTTCCCGGACAAAAAATTGAAGACATCCAAGAAGTCCATTCGCATCCCATGGCCTTGTTACAGTGTAAAAAATTCTTTCGTGATTACCCCCATATAAAATTGGTAGAGAGTAATGATACGGCTGAGGAGGCGTTGAAGATCAGTAAGAAAAAGAGTACAGCTTGTGGTGCCATTGCTGGAAATAGAGCTGCAGAAATTTACGGTTTGGAAATTTTAAGCCCCTCCATCCAAACCATCAAAAACAACGTGACCCGTTTTGTAATTATCCAAAAGGACAAAGCGGAACAGTCAAACGACATCAGCAAAGCAGCTTGGAAATTTGTTTTGGATCACAAACGCGGAAGCTTGGCTACGGCTCTAAATGTGGTCAGCGACTGCAACCTCAACCTGACCAAAATACAATCCCTGCCGGTTATCGAAACCCCCGGGAAATATGCTTTTTTCGTGGATGTCACTTTCGACAACCCCAAAGACTATTTTAAAGCCAAATCACTCTTACAAATAATGGCCACCGCCTTTAAGGTGTTGGGTGAATACCGTTCCGGAAAATAATGAAAGCACGACGATTAAATACCGTTCAAGAATACTACTTCTCCAAAAAGTTGAGAGAGGTTGCCGCCATGGTGGCAGCGGGTAAGCCCGTCATCAATATGGGTATTGGCAGTCCGGACCTTCCTGCCCACCCAAAAGTTGTTGCTGCACTGAAGGACAGTTTCGATCACCCCAAGGTACATCAGTATCAAAGTTATCAGGGGCTTCCGGAGTTGCGTCAAGCCATTGCCGACTTTTACCAAAAATACTATCACCACACTGCCGATCCCAACAGTGAAATCCTCCCCCTCATGGGGTCTAAGGAGGGAATAATGCACATTTCTATGGCCTTTTTAAACCCCGGTGACAAAGCCTTGATCCCCAATCCCGGTTACCCCACCTATCAGTCGGTGACCCGATTGGTAGAGGCAGCACCCGTTTTTTATGATTTAAAAGCGGATCATCAATGGCAACCCGAATTTGAGGCTTTGGATCAAATGGACCTGACAGCAGTCAAACTCATGTGGGTGAACTATCCCCACATGCCCACAGGAGCCAATGCCCAAAAGGACACTTTTGAGAAATTAATTCGCTGGGCAAAGGAAAAAGACATTTTATTGATCAACGACAATCCCTACAGTTTTGTTTTGACCGATCAACCCCAAAGCATGATGTCTGTCCCCGGTGCAAAGGAAGTAGGCATGGAATTGAATTCCTTGAGTAAGTCATTCAACATGGCTGGCTGGCGTGTGGGAATGCTTTTGGGAAATAAAGAAAACATCAATGCAGTTTTAAAGGTCAAAAGCAATATGGATTCCGGCATGTTCTATGGCATTCAGAAGGGTGCCGTTGCTGCACTTCAGGCCCAAGAATCTTGGTTCAAAAAATTGAATGATGTGTATACCCGAAGGAGAAAATTGATCTTTGAATTGGCCACCCTTTTGAATACAGATTTCGACATTCACAGCAGTGGACTTTTTGTATGGGCCAAGCTGAGAGACAACTCCAAATCTTCGGTCGAATACATAGAGGAAATTTTACAAAAACACCATGTTTTTATAGCGCCCGGCAGTATATTTGGCAGCCAAGGCGAGGGATACATCCGTTTCTCCCTTTGTGTGGAGGCGGTACAAATCAGCAAAGCCATAGAAAGAATCAGTAAATCATGAAAGTAGGCATAATAGGTGTTGGATTAATAGGAGGTTCGCTGGCGCTGTCTGCCCGGGAACACATTCCCGACGTAGAAATTTACGGAAGCAATAGGAGTGAAGCCAATTTGCAAAAGTCTTTGGACTTGGGGTTGATCGATTTCAGATTAGAGGATGCCCTGATCAAGCAAATGGATGTCATTCTACTGGCCATACCGGTCGATGTGGCAATGGAACGATTGGTTGACTTGTTGGATGAGGTCAACGACAATGCGTTGATCATGGATTTTGGATCTACCAAAGCTGCGATTTGTCAGCAGGTGGCTTTACATTCAAAACGGGGTCAATTTTTGGCCACCCACCCCATTGCAGGCACCGAATATTCTGGCCCTGCGGCAGCACTGCCGGATTTGTTTCAAGACAAGATTCAAATCCTTTGTGAAACTCAAAAAACCCGCCCCGATTTGTTGGAATGGGCCCATGATTGGTTCAAAAAAACAGGGATGAATCTCAGGGAAATGGATCCCGTGGAGCACGACCAACACATTACCTACGTATCCCATTTGTCCCATATCAGCTCCTATATGTTGGGTAAAACCGTAATGGAAAAAGAAAAAGATCAGTCCGCTATTTTTGACATGGCCGGGAGTGGCTTTTCCTCCACAGTCCGTTTGGCAAAAAGCTCCCCACATATGTGGATTCCCATTTTCAAACAGAACAAAGAAAACATCAGTGAAACACTATCACAATACATCAATAATTTAAATCAATTTAAACAACTTTTGGATGCTGATAAATTTGACATATTGCACAAGCAAATTCTTGAAATCAATCAAATTCGTCAGATTTTAGAAGGCATTACTTTCAAAAAAACAACAATTAAAAATGGAAAATAGCAAAGAAATGAGTACCTGGTTAAATGATTTCCGACTGGATCATCCGTTGGTCATTGCCGGCCCATGTAGTGCGGAAACCGAGGACCAAGTACTGAAAATTGCACACCAACTCAAAGATACTGATGTTACAGTTTACCGTGCAGGAATATGGAAACCCAGAACCCGACCTGGTA
>CAJXEG010000084.1 GCA_913052425.1 uncultured Flavobacteriaceae bacterium
AAAAACGAATTTACAGGGGTTTTGACCGGAAAAGGTATTTCCTGGGGAGGTTCGCTGATCAGACCTGAGGCCACAGGCTATGGAGTGGTTTATTTTGTACAAAAGATGATGGAACACAATGGAGCAGGCCTGGAGGGCAAAAAAGTAGTGATCTCTGGAAGTGGAAATGTAGCCCAATACGCTGCTGAGAAGGCCATTCAATTGGGAGGTAAAGTATTGACCATGTCGGATTCTTCGGGATACATATACGATGCAGAAGGCATAGACGAAGAAAAATTAGCCCATGTGATGGAGCTCAAAAACATCAAAAGAGCCCGTATCAGCGACTATATCGAAAAATACCCCAAAGCAAAGTTCGTTGCCGGTAAAACCCCGTGGGAGGTCGCCTGTGAAGTAGCCCTGCCCTGTGCTACCCAAAATGAATTGAACGAAAAAGACGCCGCTTTATTAATCAGCAATGGCTGTGTTTGTGTTGGCGAAGGTGCCAATATGCCCTCTACTCCAGAGGCCATTCACCAATTTACCAATCATAAAATACTTTATGCACCGGGTAAAGCTTCCAATGCAGGTGGGGTGGCTGTTTCAGGATTAGAAATGGCTCAAAACTCCCTGAGATACAATTGGTCCAGAGAAGAAGTAGATGCCAAACTACAATCCATCATGGCCGAAATTCATCAATCTTGTATGGATTTTGGTAAAGAAGATGGATATGTCAATTATGTAAAAGGAGCCAACATTGCTGGTTTTGTAAAAGTAGCCGATGCCATGCTTGCTCAAGGAGTGGTTTAAAACATGTTGATTGAAACCGATGCCGTTGTTATAAGTACACTCAAATACGGTGATTCAAGCCTAATTGCGCGTTGCTACTGCAAAGAACTCGGTCTAAAATCTTTTATGCTAAAAGGCATACTGTCCTCCAAAAAAGGTGCCCTGAAAAAGTCGCTGTTTCAACCCCTCAGCATCATCAACCTTATTACACAAGTAAAAAACCAAAACAGAGAAGGGCTTCATTTTATCAAAGAGGCCCGAATCCGTTTTCCTTTGATCGAAATTCCATCGGACATCAAAAAAAATGCTGTAGCCCTGTTTTTATCCGAAGTAATGACACGCGTCATTAGCGAGGAGGGCGCGCCCAATTCAACACTATACCATTTTATCCAAAAAAACGTTATTCAATTGGAAGAAAAAGGGTTTTCTCCCCTTTTTCATTTAAAGTTTATGATGGATCTCAGTCAACATCTCGGCTTCTATCCCAATCAATCCGATTTGAAAAAGGATTTTTTTGATTTGGAAAGTGGCTGTTTTTGCAGCTCGTCTCCCTCTAAATATCTCATAGGAGGAGATCTGGTCGATGCATTGAAACAATTACTTGGCACTAATTTAGAGGCGTTGAATGAATTAACAATACCCAATTCACTCAGAACAAAGGTATTAAGCGTATTGATAGATTATTTTAATTTACATTTACAGGGTTTCGGAAAAATAAAATCAGTAGATATACTCCATGAAATCTTTCGCTAAGAATTGTTTTCTCTTGCTAATAGCTTCCTTTTCTAGCTTCCACAGTCTTTTTGGACAAGAGGTTTGGGTAGAAGACAGTGTGACTGGCGAGCCTTTGGAGAATGTGGTTATTTTCTCAGAAAACGGGAATCATAATCTACTGACCAATGCCATAGGAAAAGTCGTACTTGATGACTTTCCTCGCGAGGGGCAAATCAACTTTAGTCTGCTGGGATATCAGCCTCTGACGATTTCAATTCTTGAAATTTTGCAAGGCAAAAAAGCAATTCCATTGACTTCCGAAGATGAAGTTTTAGAAGAAGTGGTACTTTCTGTAGCCCGTTCCCAAGCGACCAGAGACAAAATCGCTGAACAAGTTGGAATTATCTCTCAAAAGGAGATTGAAATCGGTGCAGTGGCCACCGGAGCAGACCTTTTGGAAATCAATCCTAACATTAGGATTCAAAAATCTCAAGGTGGAGGGGGAAGTCCTGTTCTAAGAGGCTTTGAAGCCAATCGGGTCTTGATCGTGGTCGATGGCGTTAGAATGAACAACGCAATCTACAGATCCGGTCATTTACAAAACGCCATTACCATCGACCCCCACAACATTGAAAGGGTGGAAGTCACTTTAGGGTCCTCCTCTGTAGGTTATGGTTCCGATGCCTTAGGAGGGGTTATACACTACTACACCAAATCTCCCCAGTTGAATACTAATACCCCGGTAAAATCCGAATTTTCATCCACCTTCAATTACGCCAATCTGTCTTTTATAAACAATGCCAATACCGCATTGAGTTATAAAAATTGGGGAAGTCTTACCAGTGTGAGTTATTCTAATTTTGGCGACATCAGAATAGGTGAAAAAAGAGATCACGGTTTTCCCAAATGGGGATTGACTCCTAATTATTCCCTCAACAGCAGACATGAATACAATGAAACCCCCACGACCAATTCTCGTCCTAACATTCAAAAAAATACAGGCTACGACCAATTCGATATTTTTCAAAAATTCCTTGTTCGCCTTCCTAGCGACATGCTTTTAAATATAAACCTCCAGTATTCCGAATCTTCCGACATTGATCGATACGATAAATTAGTGGAGGAACGCAATGGCAGTCTGCGCTTTAGCGAATGGTATTACGGACCCCAAAAGAGATTTTTTCTCTCCCCACAGCTAAAATTTTTCTTGGGTAAAAATTGGTTAAAAAAAGGGACACTTACCGCTGCCTATCAAAATGTGGAAGAGTCTCGGGTCAACCGAAAATTTGAAAGCCTTACCCGTTCCCATCAAATTGAAAAAGTTGATGTTTACAGCATTAATGCTGATTTTTATGGAAATATCGCTCAAGGCCATTCCTTGTCCTACGGTCTGGAGTGGACCTATAACAAAATTCGATCTCAAGGCTATTCCTTAGACTTGGTTCTCGATTTGGAGAATATCGTCGATTACACCAACCGAACCATGATCCCCTCCCGCTACCCCAGTGATGGCAGTAGTGCCTCCAGTTTTGCGGGTTACTTGAATTGGATCTATAGGCTTAACGATCGTTTTACAATTAATGGAGGGCTGAGACTGACCGGATCAAAGATCATTGCTCGATGGAATGACTCTGCTCAGGTGGACAAACTACTGTCTTCAGTCGATTTGCAATCTGAAGCATTGACCTATACTTTGGCCATGACCTACCGGCCCAACGAAAAATGGCAAATCAACAATCTAATTTCCAGTGGATTCAGAAACCCCAATATTGATGACATCGGAAAAATCAGAGAGAGCAATGGAATTCTGTTGGTCCCTAATTCCTTTTTAAAACCGGAATACGCATATACATTAGAATCCGGAATCAAATATACCGCTTCCAACAAAATCAATTTTATCGACCTAAGGGCCTTTGCCACTTTGGTTTCTCGACACATCGTAAGGTCGGATTTTATCGTTTTTTCCGACACCACTACCCCCGATGAAAACACCATTATGTACATTGGGGAAGAAGTATATACCCAAGCCAATAAAAATTTAGGAAACCGCTTTATCTATGGTGGTTCCCTTCAGGGAAAATGGTTGCTCAGTGATCCATTCGAAATCATGGGTGGAATAACCTACACCACCGCAGACCTAAACCCCGATTATGGCCCAATGCCTTCTATCGCTCCCTTATTCGGAACCTTTACACTTTCTCATGAAGTGAAAAATTGGAAAACTTTACTTATTTGGAAGTTCAGTGAACGAAAACACCCCAATGATTACAGTTGGGGAGGTGAAGACGGATTGAACGAAACCCCTTTAGTCAATCACAACGCCAGTGAAGATGCGTATAAATATTACGGCATGCCTTCTTGGAATATTTGGTCTGTTTTGTCCCAATATCAGTTTCGAAAAAACATCATTTTAAATGTGGGACTCAAAAATATTTTTGATCTGCATTACAGAACTTTTGCCTCGGGTATCTCTGCAGAAGGAAGGAGTTTACAGTTAGGAATGAAGGTTAAAATCTAAAATCCTTTTTTTTTGCCTAAAATCCTTAATTTCGCAACTTTAATAAACGCCGCTTGACATGGTTTTTAAGGAGTATAAAGGACTCGATTTACCCGCAATTTCTTCGGAAATACTCAACTTCTGGGAGGAGGAGCAGATTTTTGAAAAAAGCATCTCCGAAAGAGAAAATCGTCCCCCTTATATTTTTTATGAAGGCCCGCCTTCGGCCAATGGAATGCCGGGTATTCACCACGTCATGGCGCGAACCATCAAAGATATTTTTTGCCGCTACAAAACTCAAAAGGGCTTTCAGGTTAATCGAAAAGCAGGCTGGGACACCCATGGACTTCCGGTTGAACTGGGCGTTGAAAAGGCGTTGGGCATTACAAAAGATGCCATTGGAAAATCCATTTCAGTAGAGGAATACAATAACGCATGTAAGGAAGCGGTGATGAAATACACCGATGTTTGGAACCGATTGACACAGAAAATGGGCTATTGGGTTGACATGGACGACCCCTATGTGACCTATACTTCTAAATACATGGAAACCGTCTGGTGGCTCATCAAACAGATTCATGAAAAAGGACTTTTGTACAAGGGTTATACCATTCAACCCTACTCCCCCAAGGCAGGAACGGGACTGAGTTCACATGAGCTGAACCAACCCGGTACCTACCAGGACGTCAGTGATACTACCGTAACAGCACAGTTCAAAGCTAAGGAGGATTCCTTACCCGAATCCCTAAAGGGAAATACCCCCTTGTACTTTTTGGCATGGACCACTACCCCGTGGACACTGCCTTCCAATACTGCATTGACCGTAGGGCCGAAAATCGACTATGTTGTGGTACATACTTTCAACCAATATACTTTTCAACCCATTCGGGTAATTTTGGCCAAAGCCCTAGTAGGCAAACAATTTTCCGGAAAATATGAAGCAGTAGATTCCCTATCGGCATTGGAAAACCCTGCGGAAGGAGCAAAAAAAATACCTTTTTTCCTTGAAAAAGAAATCAAAGGAAAGGAACTCCTAGACATTCGCTATGAAAAAATATGGCAGGAAGCTCCAGAACCAATAGATCATCCTGAAAATGCCTATCGAGTGATTTTGGGGGATTTTGTAACCACAGAAGACGGTACCGGAATCGTTCATACCGCACCGACTTTTGGAGCCGATGATGCCAAAGTGGCCAAAGAAGCAACTCCCGAAGTTCCTCCACTTCTCATTTTGGACGAAAACAACAACAAAGTTCCTCTGGTCGATTTACAGGGTAAGTTCAGACCGGAAATGGGAAGTTTGGCCGGACAATACGTCAAAAACGATTACTATGAAGAAGGCAAGGCTCCCGACAAATCCTGCGATGTACAAATCGCCATCCGACTCAAAGAAGAGAATGCCGCATTTAAAGTCGAAAAATACGTTCACTCCTATCCCAACTGCTGGAGGACAGACAAGCCCATTCTTTACTACCCCCTCGACTCATGGTTTATCAAAATCACAGAGGTCAGGGATCGACTCACAGCCTTGAATCAAGAAATCAACTGGAAACCCAAAGCCACAGGCGAAGGTAGGTTTGGCAACTGGCTGGCCAACGCCAACGACTGGAACCTTTCAAGGTCACGATTTTGGGGCATCCCACTCCCCGTATGGAGGACAGAGGAAGGTGAACAAACAAAAGTAATTGGATCGGTAGCCGAGTTGTACGAAGAAATTGAAAAATCCATCCAAAGTGGGTATATGAGTGAAAATCCACTGGCCAATTTTGTAGTGGGTGATATGAGTGAAGCGAATTACGATAAAATAGACCTCCACAAACACATTGTCGATGAGATTGTACTGACTTCGTCCAAAGGGACTCCCATGCAACGCGAAAAAGACTTGATCGATGTTTGGTTTGACTCTGGATCCATGCCCTATGCCCAATGGCACTATCCTTTCGAAAATAAAAACAAAATTGATCAAGGTTCAGCCTTCCCTGCCGAATATATCGCTGAGGGAGTAGACCAAACCCG
>CAJXEG010000085.1 GCA_913052425.1 uncultured Flavobacteriaceae bacterium
CACTCATCAAAGCAATAAACCAACCGACAGTATAGGTAATGGCAGGTGTCCAACCCACAGAACGGTCATAGGTGAAAATTTGCCATAAAAAACTTCCCAGCGTCAATGTCACGATCAAGCCATACAGGGCCCACCATACTTTGTTTTGGGTAAGGGTTTTTAGTGCCTGAAAGGCATACCATTGTAAAAAAGTTAAAAATATAATAAAAGGGATCCAGCGCATTGACAAATTTTTCGATCAAAGGTATAAACTGAAAATTAATAAATATCTTAAAAACTATTTAAACCCAATTTTTTCTGCCAGTAGCATGGCTTTTCCATCGGTCAGACTGGCGACATAACAACTGGCGTTTAGAAGGGTTTGATAGAGGTTTTGAGCGGGCAACTCTTCATGTTCCGGAATCAATTGCAGTAGAAGCTGATCATAGCTGTTGTCCTTTTTAAAAAAGGCATTGGAAGCTGCCGAAACAAATGCATCCAATAAAGCGGTAATGACTTTGTAACCCACGATTTCTTTTTGAATGACCTCTTCGGAGCAATAAATTTTCTCTACACTCAAGTTGATGATGTCTGTAATTTGTGCTTTGTATTGACTTTTTTCCAACAAGGCACTACCGAAACTTCCATTGAGAATATCGGTTTCATTTTCGGTAAAAACTCTGACGGCGTCCTTGATTAGGCTATTGATGGCCAAGGCTCTTAAATACCCCAACCTCTGGGTACGGTGTTTTAATTTAGAATATTTGAGGGTGTCCATATCCTCTTTGACCAAATTGATCAGGTATTCCAAGGCGTATTCTTCATCGATCCAACCCAGATGAATGCCATCTTCAAAGTCGATGATGGTATAGCAGATATCGTCGGCGGCTTCCACCAAATAAGCCAGTGGATGCCGGTGTACTGTCTTGGAATCGGCCAAGCCCAAATCCTGCGAAAGTGTATCGAAGAATGAATTTTGAGCCTGAAAAAAACCAAATTTTTTGTGTGCAACATGGGGTGTAGGTCGATGGGGAAGGCTGGCTTTGGGGTATTTGATAAACGCACCCAAAGTGGCATAACTGAGCCGTAAACCACCAGGAGTTCCCACTTTGCTTTCTGTCAAGATTTTGAATCCATTGGCATTCCCTTCGAATGCACATAAATCTTGGTATTCTTTGTCGTTCAACTTTGATTTATACTTGGCGCCATTACCATTGAGAAAATAGTGTCCGATGGCTTTTTCGCCACTGTGACCGAAAGGAGGATTCCCGATATCATGAGAGAGTGCTGCGGCAGCTACAATGGCACCAAAATCGTTGATTTTATATCCCAAATCTTTAGATAAGTGCAGGTGTTTTTCTAAGATGTTTTTACCCGCCATTCTTCCCAAACTTCTTCCCACTACAGAAACTTCCAAGCTGTGGGTGAGTCGGGTGTGAACAAAGTCTGTTTTGGAAAAAGGAATGACCTGTGTTTTGTCTTGTAGACTTCTAAAAGCACTGGAAAATACAATGCGGTCGTAATCTACTTCAAAACCCAAACGTGTGTCATCTTGGGCCAACCTTGGTCGGTCTTTTATGTCTCCTAATCTTTTGAGCTTTAATAGGTTATCCCAGTTCATACTTCGCAAAGGTTACTGAATTGTTAACGCTAAAAATTTTAAATAACATTAAATTAAATTTTAAATACTGTGATTTAACATTAAGCTAAAATACTTTAAATGACCACCAAATAGATTTGTAGTATCAATGATTTAATAATTAATTCAAATTATTTTCAAAATGACCTTTTTGCCTAATTTTTTAACAAATCTAAACCTTAACCGTAAAATGACAAATTTTAAATTTATTCTTCTGATTACTATTTTTTCTTTAATTATTTCTTGTTCAGGTGATGACGATCCAGTAATAGAATATGTTACAATAACAGAGACAGTAACAGAGACTGAGACTGTAGAAGTAGATCCTTATGCTGATTCTACATTAGAAGGAAATATCACAGCTGACAAAACCCTTGATGCCTCTAAGATTTGGCTTTTGAAAGGTAGAGTTTCTGTAGAAAGTGGAGCTACATTAACCATACCTGCCGGAACAATCATCAAAGCCGCCTCCGGTACCGGAGCTGATGCTTCCACTTTGATTATTGCCAGGGGAGCGACAATTAATGCTAATGGAACAGCAGACGCTCCTATTGTAATGACTTCTATTTCTGATAATATCCAGGTTGGGGGAAATTATCCTTCAAGCGGCCCGGCTTTGAATGTTGATACTAGAGGTCTTTGGGGCGGTATACTCATATTGGGTAATGCTCCTTGTTCTTTTTCTGGCGATGTAACTGAACTTCAAATTGAAGGGATTCCTACTTCAGACACCAATGGTCTATATGGAGGAACTGATGCTGCCGATAATTCAGGCTCAGTTCAATACCTTTCTATCCGACATGGTGGAGCCGAGATTGGAGAAGGAAATGAAATCAACGGACTTACCCTAGGTGGAGTTGGATCCGGAACAAAAATTAACCACATCGAAGTAGTTGGAAATGTAGATGATGGAATTGAATTTTTCGGTGGGACTGTAAATGCCTCCAACCTTCTTGTTTGGGGACAGGGAGATGATGCCATAGATATTGATCAAGCTTATGACGGGACCATTGACGGTGCACTGGTTATTTTGACTGCTGCCTCCGATCATGGCTTCGAAATCGATGGCCCTGAGGGTTCTGCTTCGGGTCGCTTTACGCTTAAAAACGCTACGGTCATTGGAGCTACCGATGATTGTGATGCTGAGGGTGTTGACGGAGAAATGGCTGACTTTAGAAAAGGAGCTACCGGAGATGTTTTAAATATTCTGTTTAAAGATTTTGCAGGGGGAAAAGATGTAGAGTTGGATGCTTCTGCCGATGCCGCCACCTATACCGCAGGAACTCTGAATTTTACAAATATCGATATCATGCATCCGGTCAGTGATGGTGCAGTTTGTTCTGATGTTGAAACACTCGACAAAATTTTTGACGATAAATCGGATGAAAGTACTTTCGAAGCTGATGCTTCTTCTTTCGCTGAAATCGTCACAGAACAAAAAGACGGAAATGGAGTAGATACATCAATTTTTTCGTGGACATTTTATGCGAGATAGAAAGTACTAACTGTAAATAATTTTTTTATAACAAGTGTTTGGGGCCGATCCCGAGCACTTGTTTTTTTGATATTTTAAACAATTAAATTTTCTGAATGAAAATCAAATTTTTTATAACCTCAATTCTTTCATTTTTTACATCATTTTTTGTGTTGGGTCAAATTGGAATTACTGGGACAGTAATCGACGGAGATTTCAACGAACCACTTCCTTTTGCCAACATTCTCCTTAAAGAAACCGGAGAAGGAGTTACTTCAGATTTTGACGGAAAATATTCTTTTGAATTGGAGCAGGGAACCTATACTCTTCAGTTCTCCTTTGTAGGATATGAAACCAAAATTATTACTGAAATCCAAGTGAGGGGAAATGAATATACGATCACTGATGTGGTTTTAAACTCAGCTGCCCAAGGGCTGGAGGAAGTAATAGTGACAGTGGAAGCCAGTCGGAATACAGAGGCATCTGTATTAGAGATACAGAGAAAATCTGCCAGTTTACTAGATGGAATTTCTGCTCAGGCATTCAAAAAAATTGGGGCCAGTGATATTGCCGGAGCAGTAAAAAGTGTTCCGGGTGTATCGGTTCAAGGGGGAAAATATGTCTATGTTCGTGGTTTGGGAGACCGTTATTCTAAGTCCATCCTAAACGGCGTAGATATCCCTGGTTTAGACCCTGACCGAAACACCATTCAGATGGACCTGTTTCCAACCAATATGCTCTCCAATGTCTTGGTCATCAAATCTGCAAGGGCCGATTTGCCCGCGGATTTTACGGGTGGAGTTGTAGACATTATCACCAAAGATCTTCCAAGTAAAGAAGAGTTTTCAGTTTCTTTGAGTATGGGATACAATCCGGATATGCATTTCAATGATAACTATCTGACCTACGCAGGAGGAAGTACAGATTTTTTAGGTTTTGATGATGGTTCAAGGAAGAATAAAATTGCCAATAGTTTTTTGGGTAATGCATTTGATCCCCGATTAAACCCCTCCGAATCAACCTTTAACGTTGTCAATCGAGTCAGCAATCAATTTGATCCTCAAATGGCACCAAAAAATTCCAATAGCGGGATGAATTTTGGTTTTGGAATCTCTTATGGGAACCAGTTTAATTTTGAAAACGGTCATGCTTTAGGGGTATTGGCATCTGTATCCTACAAAAATGAACAGACCGTTTATGAAAACACCCAAGATAATCTTTACAATTTTAGCCCTGAAAAAAGCGTATTTGCTTTTGAGGAAAACCGGATTCAGTCCGGAACGATCGGGGGGCATAATATCATTTCCAGTGGTCTTTTTGGCTTGACCTACAAGACCAACTCTTCAAAATACAAATTCAATGGATTGCACATTCAAAATGGTGAAAGTACTTCAGGAAGTTTTAGACAACTGACGCGTTTCTCTGACTTTATCGACTTCAACAAGTACAATCTCGAATACAATGAAAGAAGTATATCCAGTGGTATGTTTTCGGGGCTGCATAATTTTGATGAATCCAACTTAAAATTAGAATGGACGCTTTCCGGAACCCTTGCCAAGGTTCATGACAAAGATGTAAGAAATACCACTTTTCAGGACGAGGAGGGAATTTTCAGTTTCCAAGAAAATACAGAACCCAAAAGAATTTGGAGGACATTGGACGAAAACAACTTGGTTGCCAAAGTCGATTTCACCAAAAGATTTGAATTCCTTGGCTCGGACGCCGTCCTAAAGTTTGGGATATACGGAACCTTGAAAGAAAGAGATTTTTCGATTGCCCAGTACTCTGTGAGTTCAAATTATACTTCCAAAAGCGATTGGGATAACTATGGTGGAGATCCCAACCAGCTTTTTAACCCCAATAATCTTATTGGACCCAACAACGACAAGGGAACCTATATCAACCCCCAGACTACAATTCGTCAGGATGCCAATATTTTCAATGCCAAACAACAAAACCTTGCAGCCTATGTTTCAAACGAATTTAATTTCTCAGAAAAGTTAAAATCCATCATTGGTTTAAGATTTGAGAATTATCAGGTATTCTACACCGGTGAAAATAGTCAGTTGGGCCAAGCTTACAACAATGAGAACATTATCAGTAAGAACAACTTGTTTCCTTCGATCAACTTTATTTACAATTTAAAGGAAAACAAAAACCTGAGATTGGCCTATTCACTCACTACGGCTCGACCCAGTTTTAAGGAGGCCTCAATTGCAGAGATATATGACCCACTATCCAATTTGTTTTTCATTGGAAACATCGATATTCGCCCCACCTATATCGACAACTTTGACATTCGCTATGAGGCTTTTGGTGAAAATGCACAATTGTTTGCCATCAGTGCCTTTTATAAAAATCTTACCGACCCCATAGAAATTGGTTTTGTGGCGGCCTCTTTTTCAAACTACAAACCATTGAATTTAGAAACGGCAAATGTTTTTGGGTTGGAACTCGAATTGAGAAAAGACCTGAGCACTTGGTTTTCCGCACTGGACCACTGGAAACTAAACCTCAATGGGTCTTATATTATCTCCGATGAAAAATACAGTGAGGATGAATTGAAATTGAGAAAACTAGGTGTGAGAGAAGGTCAAACATTGGGAACTTCAAGACCACTTCAAGGTCAATCTCCTTATTTGATCAATGCGGGAATTGAATACAACGATCAAGAAAAAGGATTCCAAGGAGCACTCTTTTACAACGTCCAAGGAAAAACATTACAAGTTG
>CAJXEG010000086.1 GCA_913052425.1 uncultured Flavobacteriaceae bacterium
CACAAGCTCGATGGTTTTTGAAGAGCATGAGGTCACCCATTGGAACCAAGGGTGCACCTTGTCCTCCCAAAGCGACATCTTGGGTTCTAAAGTCACAGATAACGGGCCATCCAATTCGATCGGCCAAATGACTCAGGTTACCTATTTGAAGGGTCAAACCCTTATCGGGTTGATGAAATACAGTATGCCCATGAGAGGCCACCGCATCAAGTACTTCTATCTTTTCTTTATCAATAAATTCAACGATAGTAGCTCCCAAAAAATCAGTATATTCAACATCAAGTTTTTGGAGTGTGGCAGGGGATAATTGAATGGCTTGGCTCAATTTTCTTTTCCAGCCTTTGTTATAATCGATGGTTTTAGAGGCCAAAATTTGAAATGTCCATCCATCAGTTTCTGTAAACCTTACATAAGCCAGATCGATCCCATCCAAAGATGTTCCCGACATACAGCCAATCATATGGTAAACATCAGACTTTGCTTGTGCAGACAAGTTGCGCTTAAGTTTAAAATTAAAAAAACAATTTTAAAAAAAAATTATTAAAACGAACAATTGATTAGACATTTAACAAAAAATGAAGCTTAAAATCGTAATTTGATAATTGTATTTTATTGTATTTGACAAACTTTTGGGCTTAGACTTTAAACATTTAATTTTGGAGTCCTTTATTAAAAAAACCTTATAGATGCTACCAGAAAAACAAGGATTATATTCCCCGGAAAACGAGCACGACAACTGTGGTGCAGGTTTTATATGCAGCCTTCAGGGAAATAAAACCAATGATATCATCCACAAAGCTTTGGACATTCTGGTCAAACTTGAACATCGCGGTGCGGTAAGTGCAGATGGTAAAACAGGGGATGGAGCTGGAATTTTGATTGAAATTCCCCACGATTTTTTTGTTAAGAAATGTGATTTTAAACTCCCTGAGTTTCATGAATATGCAGTAGGGATGGTTTTTCTTCCTCAAAAAGAAAACCAAATGGATTTTTG
The DNA here is from genome assembly GCA_913052425.1 of uncultured Flavobacteriaceae bacterium. The sequence goes on from CAJXEG010000086.1 coordinate 995, forward strand.
TATAAAAACCTTTGAAAGTGAGATAACAAGACAGGGGTTAGAAATATTGGGATGGAGAGAAGTTCCCGTTGATCAGAGTCAAGTTGGTGCGATAGCTGCCCAAACCGAACCCGAAGTTCGTCAAATTTTTGTAGGAAAAGGAGAAAATGATCTTACCGAGCAGGAGTTCAACACCAAACTTTATATTGCCAGAAAGGTGGCTGAACACCAAATCCAAGCTTCAAAGCTCTCTCAAGCCAATTATTTTTATCTCCCCAGTTTTTCAACCCATACGTTGATATATAAAGGACTTTTGACCCCCGAAGACATCAATGCCTACTACAAAGACCTAAACGACCCCTTGGTGGTCACTCGATTAGCATTGGTACACCAAAGGTTTTCGACCAATACCTTCCCAACCTGGGACTTGGCTCAACCTTTTCGCTATATGTGTCACAATGGTGAGATCAACACTTTTAGGGGGAACTACAGCCGAATGCAGACCCGAGAGGAGCTATTTAAAAGCGATGCTTTTGGAGAGGACATCAAAAAAATATTACCCGTAGTATTGCCCGGTAAATCCGATTCCTCCTCTATGGACATGGCGGTAGAACTGTTATTGGCTACCGGTAGGTCTTTACCGGAAGTAATGATGATGATGGTACCAGAGGCATGGGAGAGACATTTGTCTATGGACGACGATAAAAAAGCATTTTATGAATACAATGCTTGTATCATGGAACCATGGGATGGTCCCGCTTCAATCCCTTTTACCGACGGAAAATACATCGGAGCCCTTTTGGATCGTAATGGTCTGAGGCCCTCCCGCTACACTGTGACCAAAGACGGTTATGTGGTGATGTCCTCCGAAACCGGAGTATTGGACATCGAACCCGATAATGTCGAAAAACATGGAAGGTTGGAACCCGGAAGAATGTTCCTTGTAAATATGGATGAAGGCAGGATCATAGAAGATGGCGAGATCAAAAAAGAGATCGTTGGAAAAAAACCTTACCGAAAATGGCTGAATGAAAATTTATTAGAGCTCAAAGAAGTCCCCTACACCGGTAACAAGACGCCTGTTGAAAAAGAAGACTTCGAAAGGCGCCTGCGTCTTTTCGGATACACTCAGGAGGACATGAAAACCATCATCAACCCCATGAGTATCAATGCTAAGGAAGCGATTGGTTCAATGGGAACTGATACCCCATTGGCGGTTTTGTCTGACCGACCCCAATTGATTTACAACTATTTCAAACAACTCTTTGCCCAAGTAACTAATCCTCCGTTGGACGGTATCAGAGAGGAAATTGTAACCGACACCAGTCTGAGCATTGGCAGTGATTACAATATCTTTGAGGTGGTCCCTGAGCAATGCAAAAAATTGAGAATCCAAAATCCCGTCATTTCCAACGAGGATCTGGACAAGATAAAATACATCAAACATGATGACTACAAAGCTGTCTCCATCAGCACCTTGTATGAGGTAGCCAAAGGGCACAATGGCTTGGAAGCTGCCTTAGAGCAAATGATTGTAGACATCGAAAAAGCAGCAGACGAAGGGGCCAATATCATCATCCTGTCGGATCGTGGTGTATCCTGGGAAAAGGCACCTATCCCCATGCTGTTGGCTTGCTCTCATGCCCATCATGGGCTTAAAAAGCTCAAAAAGCGATCCATGTTCGGCATCATCATAGAATCTGCAGAACCCAGAGAACCCCACCATTTTTCGTTACTCTTTGGATATGGTGCCAGTGCCATCAACCCCTACATGGTCAACGAAATCATTACCCATCAAGTAGAAAACAATATCATACAAGATATTTCTGTTGAAAAAGCCATTGATAATTTCAATAAAGCCATCGCCAAGGGGATTGTCAAGGTGATGAACAAAATTGGAATTTCCACACTACACTCTTATCGTGGCGCTCAGATATTCGAAGCATTGGGGTTGAATGAAAAGTTCATCGAAACCTATTTCTGTAAAACCGCCACCCGCATTGAAGGAATTGGTCTATATGAAATAGAGAAGGAAATCAACAAACGCTTCCAAAAAGCATACAGCCAGGAAAATCTTCCAGGAATGCAGCTTGAAATTGGAGGAGACTACCGTTGGAGAAGAGATGGAGAAAAACACATGTTGAATCCTGCCAGTATTTCCAAACTCCAACAGGCAGTTAGACAAAACAAATTTGAAACCTATGGCGTTTATTCCAAGTTGATCAATGAACAAAGTGAAAAATTGATGACCCTCAGGGGGATGTTCGAATTTTCCAGCTTTGATCCCATCCCACTAGAGGAGGTTGAACCATGGACAGAAATCGTCAAGCGCTTTAAAACTGGGGCCATGTCTCTGGGATCCATCAGTGCCGAAGCTCATGAGAACTTGGCCATTGCCATGAACCGTATTGGTGCTAAAAGCAACTCAGGAGAAGGAGGGGAAGATCCCAAAAGATTCCAGCCCGATATGGATGGTAACTGGAAGAACAGTGCCATCAAACAAGTGGCTTCGGGAAGATTTGGAGTATCCAGTCACTATCTGAGTTCTGCCAAAGAAATTCAAATTAAAATGGCTCAGGGAGCCAAACCCGGAGAGGGAGGACAATTGCCCGGACCCAAGGTCAACCCTTATATCGCTTCTGTAAGAAACTCTACTCCTTATGTGGGACTGATCTCTCCACCACCCCATCATGATATTTATTCCATTGAAGATTTGGCACAATTGATTTATGACCTCAAAAACGCCAATCGCGAAGCCAGAATCAATGTAAAACTCGTTTCAGAAGTAGGTGTAGGAACCATCGCTGCCGGTGTCGCCAAAGCCAAAGCCGATGTCATCCTGATTTCAGGTTTTGACGGAGGAACAGGGGCCTCACCTTTGACTTCCCTCAAGCATGCCGGATTACCGTGGGAGTTGGGTATTGCCGAAGCTCAACAGACCTTGGTCATGAACGATTTGCGTTCGCGTATTGTTCTCGAATGCGACGGTCAAATGAAAACCGGACGTGATGTTGCTGTTGCTTGCCTATTGGGTGCTGAAGAATTTGGATTCTCCACTGCCCCACTTGTAGCCTCGGGTTGTATTATGATGCGTGCTTGTCACCTCAACACCTGCCCTGTAGGAATTGCCACTCAAGATCCTGAGTTGCGAAAAAATTTCAAAGGAAAACCCGAACACGTCATCAACTTCATGTATTTCGTGGCACAAGAGTTGAGAGAGATCATGGCCAGTCTGGGATTCAGAACCATCAACGAGATGGTTGGACAATCTCAGAAACTCAACATGAACAAGGCCATCGACCATTACAAAGCACAAGGAATAGACTTATCACAAATCCTTTACAAACCCGAAGTGCCGGATTATGTAGACACCTACAACACAAAAAAGCAAGACCACGGATTGGACAAAGTTTTGGACTTTAAGATCGTTTCCAAAGCCCATACGGCCATTTATAGGAAAGATCCACAACACTTGGAATTTGACATCAAAAATACCAACCGATCCGTAGGAGCCATTTTGAGCAATGAGATTTCCAAAATACACGGTGCCAACGGCCTTCCGGAGGACACCCTGAGCATCCGTTTCAAAGGAACCGCAGGGCAGAGTTTTGGCGCTTTTGCTACCAAAGGATTGTTCCTCAAGGTGATTGGGAATTGTAATGATTATTTCGGAAAAGGTTTGTCGGGTGGAAAACTCGTCGCGCAAGTACCCAAGGAGGCTACTTTTAAAGCCGATGAAAACATCATCATTGGAAATGTTGCCTTATATGGAGCCGTTACTGGCGAAGCCTACATTAACGGGGTGGCTGGGGAAAGATTTTGTGTCAGAAATTCCGGTGCGACTGCCGTAGTTGAGGGCATCGGGGATCATGGATGCGAATACATGACCGGAGGAATCGCTGTTATTATTGGTGAGTTTGGAAGAAATTTCGCTGCTGGAATGAGTGGTGGGATTGCCTACCTTTACAGTGATGACGGAACTTTTGATGACAAAAAATTCAACCTGGAAATGGTAGAATTGGAAAACCTCACCGAAAAGGATTTCGAAAAAGTTCAGGAACTACTCAACAACCATATTGATTATACCAACAGTTCCCGGGCTAAAGGTATTTTGAAAGACTGGAAGAAAACCGGTAAAAATTTCATCAAGGTGATGCCTACGGATTACAAGAGAGCGTTAGAAATATTAGCAAAAGAAGCAGAAGAAGCAAAAATCGATTGATTATGGGAAAGTTAAGAGGATTTATGGAATACGATAGAATCAAGGAGCCCCTTGTGGCACCGGACGAGCGTATTCAGAATTACAAAGAATTTACGATAGCCCCAAAAAATGAGGAATTACAGAAACAAGGCGGAAGATGCATGGATTGTGGAGTTCCTTTTTGTCACAGTGGTTGTCCATTGGGTAATTTGATACCGGATTTTAACGATGCTGTCCACAAAAATGAATGGGAAAAAGCGCTCAACATTTTGCACTCTACCAATAATTTCCCTGAATTTACAGGCAGACTCTGTCCTGCTCCTTGTGAAGAAGCTTGTGTGTTGGGGATCATCAATCCACCGGTATCCATCGAATTGATCGAAAAATACATCGTTGAACGCGGATTTTCGGAAGGTTGGATCAAGTCTCAACCCCCCGAAAGCAGAACGGGAAAAACCGTTGCCGTGATTGGATCAGGCCCTGCCGGGCTGGCTGCTGCACAGCAGCTCAATCGTGCCGGACATACCGTTACTGTTTTTGAAAGAGATAACAAAATCGGTGGATTGCTGCGTTATGGCATCCCAGATTTTAAGATGGAAAAAAATGTCATCGACCGTCGATTGG
>CAJXEG010000087.1 GCA_913052425.1 uncultured Flavobacteriaceae bacterium
AAGACTAAGATCGGCAAGAAGACTTTCAAAGAGGAAATTTTCATTGATTTGTTGAGCAATATTTAAGCCTACAAGTCGCTAAAGTTAGTATATTTACTATAATTAATTATATTAAACATTTAGATCGAAACACATGAATAGAGCATTTTTTCCTTTTTTAATCGTTATCCTGATTGGCATTACAAGTTGTAAGGAAGTTACCGTTGAAAAAATTAAAATCAATCTAAACCCTAAAAGCAATAGCAAAACATCTGGTGAAGTTACGCTCACCGAAAAAGATGGACTGGTAACGCTGGAGGCCCATATATTTGGATTGGAACCTGGCACCCATGCCATACATTTACACGAAAAGGCAGACTGTTCATCGTCCGACGGAAAGTCCACGGGCGGACATTGGAATCCAACTTTTGAGCAACACGGTGCCTGGAATAATGAAGCAGGATTTCACAGAGGTGATATCGGAAATTTTGAGGCAAATGAAAACGGTCATGGGATGGTTAAATTTTCTACGGATCTCTGGTGTATTGGCTGTGACGATCCCATCAAGAATATTATTGACAAAGCCGTTATTGTTCACCAAGGAGCAGATGATTTGGTTTCTCAACCCTCAGGTGCTGCAGGCTCACGGGTGAGTTGTGCAGGGATCATTCAATAGACATCAAAAATAAATTACCACTCGCGTTTTTTGTTGAGTTGCTCCTCGTTCTCTAATTCGCCTTTGGGAATCACTTTTAGGAATGAGGGATGCTGTTCGATGGCGTATTCTATCTTTTCCATAATGGACTCAACGGATTCATTGTCGTAATCAATCTCCAATGGGGCTTTGATTTCCATTGACTGAAGAATTCCTCTTTTCTTAATACGGATGCCTTTCTTGTCAAAAGAGCGTCTGAACCCGTCAATCACAATGGGTACAACAACAGGCTTATAACGCTTGATGATGTGTCCGGTTCCTTTTCTAAGGGGTTTGAAGGGGGTTGTGGTGCCCTGAGGAAATGTAATGACCCAACCATCGTCCAAGGCCATTCCTATATTGGAGATGTCACTCATCTTTACTTGTCGTTTGACGTCTACTCCTTTTGCTCTCCATGTGCGTTCAATGGATATTGATCCGGCATAGGCTAAAATTCTGGGAAGAATACCTGCCTTCATGGTTTCTTTGGCCGCCACAAAATAAATATTCAGTTTGGGACTCCACAAATATCCAATGTTTTTAATTGAATCAATACGACCACTTAAACTGGCATTAAAAACGTGAAACATGGCCACAACATCCGCAAAATAGGTTTGGTGATTGGAAACAAACAAAACATTGTTTTCGGGCAGTTGTCTAATTACCTCAGAACCCTCCACTTGCAGTTGATTGAATCCTCTGTAGCGTCTATGGGTCATACATCCCATAATACGAATGAGCCATTTTTTTAAAAATAAAAAATGACCAAATGGATTTTTCTTGAACATCTCCCTTATCAAATAGTTCTAAACAAATATAAGCTATTTGGAAAGCCCAGTTGTAAATAACATTTTAAATTCAGATAAGATCATTGCTGTTGCTCCCCAGACCTCATTTTGATCAAAAACATAAGCTGGAACTTCTACAGAGTTCGCAGATGAAGTGCGCTGCTTTGTCATCACGGGTTGATTGTTAATCAAACCCTCTAGTGAGATTTCCAATATGGCATCTACTTCCTCTGAGTCGGGCGAAAAAACACACGCTTTTTCTAAATAGCCAACATAAGGAACAATTAGAAAATTACTCGGTGGTACATAGAGTTGAGTAAGAGACCTAAAGTATTGCACTTGGTGGGATGCCACCCCTACCTCTTCGTGGGTCTCCCTCAGTGCAGTTGCCCAAAGGTCATCATCCACAGGTTCTGCTTTTCCTCCCGGGAAGCTAATCTGACCAGAATGTACACCCTTGTATACCTTACGTCGGGTCAATACAAAATTGACTTCACCCCTGGCATTGGGATAGAAAAGCAATAAAACCGCTGCTTTTTTGGGCTTCATCTTTGTCATTGACATGGAATTCAATTGCGCCATTCGCTGAGGAGGAGCCAAAAGGGAATGGGCCACTCTGCCGGCGAGTCGGTTTTCTTTTAACTTTGTAAGAAGAATTAAAAAAGAAATAAGATCCATGAAATATCTAAATATATTGTTGGGGGTTTTGATCATTGTACACATTGGTTGTCAGGAAAAAACCAAAAAAAATACAACAAAGGTCAAAGTTCTTGAAAAAAAACAACTAAAAAAAGTTGAGCCCAAAGAAGAAAAAAGGATTTATTTAGACGATAAAAATGCAATTCCATTTTTTTATGAATACGCCAAAAGAAACAAGGAGAACAAGGTAAGAATCATCACCAAATTCGGAAAAATAGACATATTATTATACGACAACACGCCTTATCATCGGGCGAATTTTGTTTATCTAACCAAACTAAAATATTTCGATGGAACAATGTTTCACCGTGTAGTCCCCAACTTTATTATCCAAGGTGGTAATTCGGACAGTCGAAAAAAAATGAAAAAAAGACATGAGATTGGTAGATACCTTCTCCCTCCAGACACCAAAAAAGGACACTCCCACCATCGCGGGGTCGTATCTGTGCCCAGCAGCGAAATCAACAATCCGCATAAACTGGCATCTCCTTATGAATTTTTTATCGTACAACAATCCCCGGGGGCTTATCATTTGGACGGGCATTACACTGCTTTTGGCGAAGTCATTGACGGTATGGAAGTTGTAGATCAAATCAACCAATTGAAAATTGATAACAGGGAAATGCCCATAAGTAATGTTTATATGAAAACACGAATTCTTAAATAAATCACATTTAAATATTCATTTCGATCTTTAAAACCTTAAAAATTGAGTGTTGTTTTACGATAAATAGATTAAAATGATTATATTTAATTCTTTAATAATAATTATCAATGACACTTACTCAACTCTACTACATGAGCGCTGTTGCCGAATATGGGAACTTTACAGTTGCAGCCGATAAATGCTTTGTTACCCAGCCAACGTTGAGTATGCAGGTTCAAAAACTGGAAGACGAATTGGGGGTAAAAATATTTAACCGAGCTACAAAACCGATCGTCCTCACTGATATTGGAAAAAAAATCTTGGTTCAAGCCAAAAGAATAACAGAAGAGGCCACTCGAATGCAAGACATTGTATCAACAGAAAAAGGTTTTATTGGCGGAGAATTCAAACTGGGAATTATACCAACAGTAATGCCCACCCTACTCCCAATGTTTCTCAAGACCTTCATCAAAAAGTATCCAAAAGTAGATCTTAAGATTGAGGAGTTAACCACCCAGAACATCACCAAGATGCTGGAGGAAGGTCATTTGGATGCAGGAATTGCTGCCACCCCACTGGGATTGGATTCCATATTGGAACTCCCCCTCTATCACGAACCATTTGTGGGATATATACCGGAGGGCAACCCCCTCCACGCTGTTAAGCAAATTGAAATTGAAGATTTGAACATGACGGATCTTTTGGTACTTGAAGACGGTCATTGCTTTAGAAATCATGTACTCAACCTTTGTCAAATGAACCGGATTGAAAGCAATCCATTCGATCTTAAAAGTGGGAGTTTTGAGACTTTAATCAATTTGGCAGATGAAGGTTTGGGGATGACGCTATTGCCATTTTTACACGGTAACTCGCTTACTGATAACAAAAAGAAAAACCTGAGATTTTTTCCCGAACCCGCCCCGGCAAGAGAGGTAAGTTTAATTCATTCCAAAAGCCAATTGAAACTTCCCATAATTAACGCTTTAAGATCCACAGTTAGCAGCATTATCAGGGGTGCCATTAAATTTGAAAACATCAAGATTATAAGCCCTTAAATAAATCAAGAGACATATAAAAGGTGGGTGTGCAATTTCGGGTGCATCCTAGTAAATGTCAAGGCCCATCGGTAAAGTCTTACGCCTTCTCTTTCGGGTAACGCGAGAAGCGCCTTGTTAAGTTCCTTTTCAAACAGTACAGCATTAAAGCTCACTTTGCGTAAAACGCTTTTGTAAAAAAAGTAATTCGATGAAATTATTTTGGCACGCTCCATAAGTCTAAATCATGTCCAAATATATTTTTTTTAAAATGAGGTGACTGTTGTAAAAATGTTAAAATTCCAAACAAAAAAGTTAAATCTACAGTATAAAAAACCACCACATCAAAAACGTGGTGGCTGTGATTAAACCCCTTTGAAAATTATATTTCTGGAGTGTTTAGTTTAGCTATCGATGCTTGAATTTCAGCCTCTGAAAGCTCGTGTTTGATAATATTACCGGCGAAATAATCCTCATAGGCTTTCATGTCAAAGTTTCCATGACCGCAAAGGTTGATCAGAATGGTTTCTGACTTACCCTCGCGCTTGCAACGTTCTGCCTCGGCTATTGCCGTAGCAATACCGTGTGTGGCCTCTGGGGCTGGAATAATCCCCTCGGCTTGGGCAAACTTAACCCCGGCATCAAACACCTCAAGGTTATCGTGGGCACGGGCTTCGATCAATTTATCTTTAAGAAGTTGGCTCACAATAACTCCTGCTCCATGATACCTCAAACCTCCGGCATGAATTGGTGCTGGCACGAAATCGTGCCCCAATGTATACATCGGCAGTAAGGGAGTCATTCCGGCAGTATCACCAAAATCATATCTAAAGACACCCCTTGTCAACTTGGGACAGGAGGAAGGCTCACTGGCAATACAACGAATGGATTTACCCTCATCAAAATTGAGTCTTAAAAACGGAAAGGCCAATCCCGAAAAATTCGAACCTCCACCAAATGGTGCAATGACGATATCGGGAAGATCACCCGCCTTTTCCATTTGTAAAATGGCTTCTTGACCAATAATGGTTTGGTGCAACTTCACATGATTCAAGACACTGCCCAATGCGTATTTTGTGTGTTCATCAGAAGCAGCTCTTTCAATGGCTTCAGAAATTGCGATTCCAAGCGATCCGGTGGTATTGGGATCCTCGGCTAAGAATTTTTTTCCAATTTCTGTAGCCTCAGAGGGTGAAGGAAAAACTTTTGCACCCCAGGTATTCATCATTACCTTTCTGTAGGGTTTGTGAAGGAAAGAGAGCTTTACCATATAAACCTCACATTCAATATCAAAATGTTGACAAGCAAAACTCAGTGCACTTCCCCACTGGCCTGCTCCTGTCTCTGTGGTTATTTTTTTTACACCTTCCTTCTTATTGTAATAGGCTTGAGCAACCGCTGTATTGGGTTTGTGTGATCCTGTTGGACTTACACCTTCGTATTTGTAATATATTTTGGCAGGGGTATCTAATATTTTTTCCAAATTGTAGGCCCTGTACAAAGGTGTGGGACGCCACATGGAATAGATATTCCTTACCTCATCGGGTATATCAATAAATTTATCCATACTCACTTCCTGTTTAATTAACTCCATCGGGAACAAAGGTGCCAGGGCTTCGGGGCCTATAGGCTCCATTGTACCAGGATTTAGCGGAGGAAGCGGCTTGTTGGGCATATCGGCGACAACGTTATACCATTTGTCTGGTATTTCATTTTCACTGAGAGTTATTTTACGTTCCATAAATATTTAGTTTTTCTCAATGTACAAAATTCCAACTTAATTGTTTCCAAATAATATTCTTGGGGGATTTGCAATATTTTTTTTTAATCCTATATTTGCGCTCCTATTAGAATAACTAAAATTGTTGCGGGGTGTAGCGTAGCCCGGTCATCGCGCCTGCTTTGGGAGCAGGAGGTCGCAGG
>CAJXEG010000088.1 GCA_913052425.1 uncultured Flavobacteriaceae bacterium
ATCTGTTGATATTGGTTGTGGTTGTTTTGGAGGGATGCTGTCCGGTCTGAATGGCGTATTGCTCTGCCGGAAGCCCAAAAGAATCGTAGCCCTGTGGATGCAAAACATTAAATCCCGAATGCCTTTTGAATCGCGCAATGATATCACTGGCAATGTATCCCAAGGGATGACCTACATGAAGCCCTGCACCCGAAGGATAGGGAAACATATCCAATACATAGTACTTGGGTTGATCGCTTTGTTTGTCTGCCTTAAAGGTTTTATGGATCGCCCAAAAGTCTTGCCACTTTTTTTCAATTTGCAGAAAATCGTAATTCATTAAGGCTTGTTTTTTGAATGCGTAAAAATACGCTTATTAAGGAAAGGAAAAAAAGTTTCGGCTCTCAAGCTTCTTTTTATTGATGGTTTTTTAATTTTACTGAAACAAACTTTCCCGATGCGGCAACTGCCTGAAGAAAGATTCAACAAGCGAAGACTGATTTCCACCTATTTTTCGGTGGTGGTGAGCATTTCTTTGGTACTGTTTTTAACGGGTATCCTGGGTATATTGTTGGTCAATTCCAAAAAAGTAGCGGATCATTTTAAAGAGCAAATCGTAATGACGATCTATGTAAAAGACTCCGCCAAAGAGATCGAACTCAAGCAACTGCAAAAAACCTTGCGTTTGAATACCGCTACCAAAAACGTCATTTTTGTTTCCAAAGAGGAGGCTTCCAAAAGACACGCCAACGAAATTGGGGAGGATTTTATGGAGTTTTTGGGATACAATCCACTGCTCAATTCTATGGATGTGTATTTTAAGGCTAGCTTTTTGAACCCCGCCATGGTCTCCAAACTGAGTAAAGACATTGCGCTTTACAGCTACGTCAATGAAGTGGTCTACGATCAGCCGCTGCTGGAGTTGTTGGATGAAAACATCAAAAAAATAACTTTTTGGATTTTGTTGGCCAGCGGCCTGTTCATTTTCGTGGCAGTTTTGTTGATCAACAGTTCCATTCGACTGTCCATATACTCCAAAAGGCTGATCATCAAAACCATGCAATTGGTCGGGGCAACGAAAAGCTTTATCCGAAGACCCTTTATCAAAACCCACTTACTGATGAGCACTCTGGGCGCGATCGTTGCCATGTCGGGAATGGCACTGGTGATTTATGAAATGCAAAAGCGATTTCCCGAATTGCAAATTTTTGACAATCCTTTGGAACCGGTACTGGTTTTTATCGGAGTCTTCCTTTTGGGTTTGGGGATCACAATTATAAGTACTTTCTTTGCCACACAACGCTATTTGAACTTAAAGTCCGACGCTGTAAACTAAAATCTTAAGATGAGTGACCAAAGCCCAAAAAAGGAATTCCTGTTCAGCAAAAGAAACTATCGATTTTTGCTCCTTTCACTGGCTGTAATTGCCCTGGGCTTTATCATCATGGCAGGCGGAGGAAGTGAAGACCCCAATATTTTCAATCCCGAAATTTTTAATTTCCGCAGAATCAGATTGGCTCCCACCATCGTACTGATGGGTTTTGGCCTTGCGATTTACGCCATGTTAATGCCTCCAAAAAAACATAAATGAGTGCGCTAGAAACGCTGATTCTTGGTATCGTTCAGGGTCTAACAGAGTTTTTGCCTGTTTCTTCCAGCGGACATCTGGAATTGGTCAAAGCCGTTTTTGGCAGTGATTACCAGCAACAGCAAGGCTTGCTGATCACCATTTCGCTCCACGCCGCAACAGCCTTTAGTACCCTTTTTGTCTTTAGAAAAGACATCGCATTGATCCTTTCCGATTTGTTGTACTTCAAAAAGGGCGAGAGTTTGAATTTCAGTATAAAAATTCTCCTTTCCATGATTCCGGCAGTGATCATCGGTCTTTTTTTCGAAGACTTTATAGCCTCTCTTTTTAATGGCAAAATCGCCTTGGTAGGTGCCATGTTGATGATTACGGCCATACTTTTGTTTTTGGCAGATCGTGTTCATGAGAACAACAAAAAATTAAATTACAACAACGCCTTTGCCATAGGTTTCATTCAGGCCATAGCCATTCTCCCAGGTATTTCCAGAAGTGGCGCCACCATCGCACTGGCTGTATTGCTGAAGATTGACCGCGACAAGGCAGCCCGATTTTCTTTCCTTATGGTCATTCCCTTGATTTTGGGAAGTATGGCCAAGAGCATTCTGGACGGGGACTTGAGTCAAGAAAGTACCGATTTGTTTCCTTTGTTGGTGGGTTTTGTCAGTGCCTTTATTACCGGGGTTTTTGCCTGTCGATGGATGATTGCCTTGGTGAAAAAAAGCCAACTCAAATACTTTAGTTTCTATTGTATAGCGGTCGGAATACTTGCCATCCTTTTTAGTTTGTGAGATGAATTTATCACTTGAATCCGTTTTGGAGGGTCAACTGTTGTTGGTGGACAAACCGCTGGAATGGACTTCATTCCAAGCGGTCAACAAATTGAGGTGGGCTTTAAAAAAGAAATACAAGCTCAAAAAACTCAAAGTAGGCCATGCGGGAACCCTTGATCCTTTGGCCACAGGACTACTGCTGATTTGTACCGGAAAAATGACCAAAAAAATCAGCGAAATACAAGCCCTGGAAAAAGCCTATACCGGAACCATCACGCTGGGGGCAAGCACACCCTCATATGATCTGGAAACCGCCATAGATCAAAATTTCCCCATAGATCACATCACAAAGCAGCAAATCAATACAGTCAAAAAAATATTTGAAGGGGAAATTGACCAATACCCTCCCATTTTCTCTGCCATCAAAAAAGATGGCAAACGGCTATATGAATACGCCAGAAGTGGAGAAAAAACAAAAATTGAAGCCAGAAAAGTCACCCTCTACGCATTTGATTTTACCCAAATCGATCTGCCCCAGCTCCACTTTCACATCAGGTGTTCCAAAGGAACTTACATTCGCTCCTTGGCCCACGATTTTGGCAAAGCCCTCCAATCCGGGGCGCATTTGAGCCAGTTGAGAAGAACAGCCATAGGTGCCTACCGGGTAGCAAATGCCCTTACCCCCGATCAAATCACAGAGCAACTGGAAGGATTATAATCCGTGGATGAACTTTTAGTCCTTGATTTTTAATAATTTTGTATTAAATCATTTGATTATGCAACTCTCTTCAGATGAGGTAGCGGTAAGATTGGCCCAAAAGGGTTACTTGGATATGGAAATCCCGCAAGGGCTGGATTTAATATCAGCAATCAAACGACTCAAAAAAGAAAAAAAGGCGGTTTTGCTGGCGCACTACTATCAAGAAGCCGAAATTCAGGAGTTGGCCGACTATCTGGGCGACAGCCTGTATTTGGCTCAGGCAGCAGAAAAAGTAGCGGCCGAAATGATTGTTTTTGCCGGAGTGCATTTTATGGCCGAAACCGCAAAAATCATCAACCCTGCCAAAAAAGTCATCCTCCCTGATCTGAATGCCGGCTGCTCGCTTGCCGATTCCTGCCCACCGGAGGATTTTAAAAAATTCATTGACCAATATCCCGGTGCACATGTGGTGACCTACATCAATTGCTCCGCAGAAATCAAGGCGTTGAGTACCATAGTATGTACTTCGAGCAATGCCGTTAGGGTCATAGATTCCATACCCGAAGGAGAGACCATCATTTTCGCCCCCGACAAAAACCTGGGGCGTTATCTGATCAAAGAAACCGGAAGAGACATGATCCTATGGGACGGATCTTGTATCGTTCACGAGGCCTTTTCATTTGAAAGAATTCTGACCCTCGCCAAGGAAAATCCCACCGCCAAATTCATCGCTCACCCGGAAAGCGAATCTCAAGTCCTTGACATTGCACACTATATTGGCAGTACTTCGGGCTTGTTAAATTTTGTGCAGAAAGATTCGGCACAAAGCTTTATCGTGGCTACCGAAGCCGGAATCCTTTATGAAATGAAAAAACGCTGCCCCGAAAAGACCTTTATTCCTGCACCCGTAGAGGACGAAACTTGTGCTTGCAGCGAATGTGCCTTTATGAAACTCAATACACTGGAAAAACTATATCTGTGCTTGGAACACGAACAACCCGAGGTGCAACTTTCTGAAAGCCTGATCGAAAAAGCCAAACTTCCTATTACCAGAATGCTAAAGCTAGGCTAATAATATGGATACCAACATACTCGTTATAGGAAGTGGTATTTCCGGATTGACCTATGCCATCAAAATAGCAGAGCAAAATCCAAGTCTTGAAATCGTTATCATTTCAAAAAACAGCCTACTGGAAAGCAATACCAGATATGCCCAAGGAGGGATCGCTGTGGTCTCCAACTTTAAGAAAGATTCTTTTAACAAACACGTGGAGGACACTTTGATCGCCGGAGCGGGGGAATGCGACAGGCAGGTGGTCGAATTTGTAGTAAAAGAGGGACACGAACGCCTGCAAGAATTGATCGACTGGGGAACCCATTTCGACAAACAAAAAAATGGATTACACCTCACCCAAGAAGGGGGGCATTCCGAAAAAAGAATTGTTCACCACAAGGACAAAACCGGACTTGAAATTCAGAAATCCCTGATCCGGAAAATCAAAACTTTCCCCAATATCTCGCTTTTGGAAAACCACACTTTGGTTGACTTGATCACAGACCACCATAGTGGAAGCGACTACAAAAGGTGTTATGGCGCCTATGTCATATCCAATTTGGAACAGGAGATCATCAAGATTTCAGCGCAAATCACCGTATTGAGTACCGGAGGCGCGGGTCAACTTTTCTCCCATACCACCAATCCCGAAAATGCTACCGGGGATGGCTTGGGGGCGGCCTACAGAGCCAAGGTCTATATGGAAGGACTGCCGTTTGTTCAGTTTCACCCCACTGCCCTTTATCCCAAAATCAACGGAAATACTTTTTTGATTTCAGAGGCCGTTCGCGGAGAAGGCGGCATTTTAAAAAGTGTGTCCGGCAAAAGATTCATGACCGATTATCACCCCAAAGCCGAACTTGCTCCAAGGGACATTGTCGCCCGATCCATTGCCGAAGTGGTCAATGAAACCGGAGATGACTGTGTTCTTTTGGACTGTCAAGACATCAGCGAAAAAGAATTTAAAAATCAGTTTCCTACCATTCAGGAGAACTGTCAAAAGGTTGGGATCAATCCTCCCAAGGACTCCATTCCGGTGATCCCTGCGGCACACTATTTCTGTGGGGGCATCAGTGTCAATCACTTTGGAGAAACGAAACTCAAAGGCTTATACGCCATAGGAGAATGTAGCTATACAGGCCTGCACGGTGCCAATCGTTTGGCCTCCAATTCACTGCTGGAATCCCTGGTTTTTTCCCATCGGGCGGCACTGGACTCCCTCGATCAAATCAAAGGAGACCTGCCTCCACCAGATTTCTACCTCCAGCTACCCGAATGGAAAGAAGAACATTATATCTCCAATGAAAAAATCAGCGCCATCGGCCGTATGAAAAAACAATTGCAAAATTTAATGACAGCCAAAGTGGGTATTTTCAAAACCTCACAAGGACTGACAGAGGCCGAAATGGAGTTAAAAAATATTTTCTTGGAAACCCAAGATATTTACCGTCAAAACAAATTGACATTGGGAATTTGTGAATTAAGAAATATGGTGAGTGTGGCCTATTTGATGATCAAACAATCACAAGACTTAAAACAAAATAAAGGAGTTTTTTACAATCAAGACTACGTTGAATAATTTTTACAACATCCATAAAGACGCCATTGATCGCTTTATTGATCAAGCCCTGGAGGAAGACATCGAA
>CAJXEG010000089.1 GCA_913052425.1 uncultured Flavobacteriaceae bacterium
GCATAAATTAGACTAGAATGGCGGAACTGATAAATATGCCTCGTTTGAGTGATACAATGGAAGAGGGCACGGTGGCCAAATGGTACAAGAAAGTTGGTGACACCGTCAAAGAAGGGGACATACTCGCAGAGATTGAAACGGACAAAGCCACCATGGAATTTGAGTCTTTCCAAGAAGGGGAACTCCTCCATATTGGAATAGAAGAAGGTGGTACGGCTCCCGTAGATTCGCTTTTGGCCATAATTGGTGAAAAGGGTGAAGACATCAATCACATGATTGGAGGTGCTACAGCCGCACTGGCCCAAGCAGATACATCGACCGAAACGTCCGAACCCTCCAAGTCTCAAACCGAAGCTGTAGCATCTGATGAGGAAAAAACAGTCATGCCCGAAGGTATGGAGGTCATTACCATGCCCAGATTGAGCGATACCATGGAAGAAGGTACGGTTGCAAAATGGAACAAAAAAGTGGGTGATGCCGTAAATGAAGGCGATATTTTGGCGGAAATAGAAACGGACAAAGCCACCATGGAGTTCGAATCTTTTTACTCCGGTACATTGCTTTATATTGGTCTTGAAGAAGGACAATCGGCTGCTGTAGATTCAGTTTTGGCTGCCATCGGCAACGAAGGAACAGATCCCGAAGCGGTTAAAGCGGTTATTGCCAGCAGTGCCAATTCAGCAAGCCAAGCAGAGGAAGCCAAGGTTGAAGTCGCTGCACCTTTAGTGGCCGAGCAAAAACAAACCCCAAAACCCGCCCCTGTGGCTGTTCAGGCCCCTGTAGTGGCTAAATTAAATCACAATGGTAGATTGGTCGCCTCTCCACTGGCCAAAAAACTAGCCGAGGAAAAAGGAATCAGCCTGCAACAGGTTAAAGGTTCCGGAGATGGGGGAAGGATCATCAAACGCGATATTGAAAACTTTAAAGGTGCTGCCGGGGGATATGGCGTTGCCTCTGAGCCCACTGGAGTGGAAAGCGTAACCGAATTGTCCAACAGTTCCATGAGAAAGGCCATTGCCAAAAGACTTTCTGCTTCCAAATTTTCTGCACCCCACTATTATTTAGGGGTAGAGTTGAATATGGATAATGCCATCGCATTCAGACAGCAATTCAATACCTTGCCCGATACCAAAATTTCTTTTAACGATATTGTTCTTAAAGCCGTTGCACTGGCTTTAAAGGAGCATCCTCAGGTCAATTCTCAGTGGTTTGACGACAGGATTGTTCAAAACCACCACGTTCATTTGGGGGTTGCAGTAGCAGTTGAGGATGGCCTTGTGGTTCCAGTACTCAAATTTACTAATGAGTTGGACTTGAGACAAATTGGGGTAACGGTCAAAGATTATGCCCTAAGGGCCAGAGACAAAAAATTAACCCCCGCCGAAATGGATGGGAGTACTTTTACCGTTTCCAACTTGGGCATGTTTGGCATACAGGAATTTACCTCTATTATCAATCAACCCAACTCAGCCATCCTTTCCGTAGGAGCCATAGAGAAAAAACCCGTGGTAAAAGAGGATGCAATCGTTGTAGGGAATACCATGAAATTGACATTGGCCTGTGATCACAGAACTGTAGATGGAGCCACCGGAGCACAATTTTTACAATCCCTTAGACTTTATATCGAAAACCCCATTCGACTTTTGGTTTCCTAATTGAGGAATTCCAAAGCTGACACTTAAAACTAAAACGAATGAAAACCCTTCTTGTAACAGGTGCCAGTAGGGGAGTGGGCCTTGAAATCTGCAAACAAGCTGGGGCGGCAGGTCATAGGGTCATCGCCCTTTCCAGAAACATAACGCCCTTAAAGGGGATGCAGAATATTCATCCTTTTGCAGTGGACTTGTCCATAGGGTCAGCGTTGGTGGATTTTGTAGAAGAAATAAAGACTTCCTTTAGAAGTATTGATGTTTTGATCAACAATGCGGGAAGTTTGATCAATAAACCTTTTTTGGAAATTTCTTCCAGTGAGTTTGAGAAGGTTTATAAGGTCAATGTTTTTGCTGTTGCAACCCTCACCCGTTTGCTGCTGCCCATGATCAACACAGATGGACACGTTCTCAATATCACCAGTATGGGAGGTGTTCAGGGAAGCGCCAAGTTCCCCGGCCTATCGGCCTACAGCAGTAGCAAGGGAGCCCTGATCATTCTTACAGAGCTTTTGGCAGAGGAGTTTAAAGAAAGCGGCCCTTCCTTTAATGCACTGGCCTTGGGCGCTGTACAAACAGAAATGTTGGAGGAAGCTTTCCCGGGTTATCAAGCCCCCCTCAGTGCCGCTCAAATGGCCGATTATATAATTGATTTTGCTCTTAAGGGACATCAGTTTTACAATGGAAAGGTCTTGCCAATTTCCTCTTCAACTCCATAAACAAGATGAGGGATTCGATGAGTGCTGTTGATAATTTTGTGCCCACTGCTTCTCTTCCTCTACTTTCAAAGTACCTCATGGATTGGGAGGTAAACCTGGTCGTTACCCGAAAGCGAATTACCAAACACGGAGACTTTAGGGCCTTGCCCAAAGGAATGCATCAGATCACTGTCAATGAGATGCCGAATCCCTACCGATTTTTGATCACCACCGTTCATGAAATTGCTCACTTGGTGACTTATAAAGATTTTGGTCTGGGCATCAAACCTCATGGAAAAGAATGGAAATACACCTACAGAAAAATCATGCTGCCTTTTCTCACAGCAGAAATTTTTCCTGAGGAGTTATTGAAAGTCTTACAACTGCATTTTAGAAATCCAAAGGCTTCCTCCGACACCGACTCTCAGTTGGCCCTTTTACTCAATAAATTTGATCCCGAGAATGAAAAAAACTATATTTTTGAATTAGAAAAGGGTGCTGTTTTTGAAATCCACAATGGAAGAAGGTTCATAAGAGGAGAAAGACGAACCAAGCGTTACGAGTGTAAGGAATTGGAGGGAAAGAGATTGTATCTTTTTAGCCCCCATGCACAGGTAATCAAAATAGAATAAAAATGGCTAAAAATCACTTTGCAATCATTATGGCTGGCGGAATCGGTTCTCGATTTTGGCCTTCCAGCACTCCGGATTTTCCCAAGCAATTCCACGACATGACCGAAGCAGGGGTTTCACTCTTGCAAAGCACTTGTGGACGTTTGGAAAAGTTTATTCCTTCTTCCAATATATTTATTGTAACCCAAGGCCGTTATCAAAAAATCATTCTGGATCAATTGGGAGACAGACTCTCGTCCGATCAAGTGATCTGTGAACCCGGTCGACGCAATACGGCCCCTTGTATCCTGATGGCGAGTTTGAAAATTAAAAAAATCAATTCCGATGCCAAAATTGTGACCTGTCCGAGTGATCATATTATTGTTGATGAAAAGCTCTTTGTGGAGGACATGAAACTGGCTCTGGATCATGCCGATGAAAAAAACTTGATCACCTTTGGCATACGTCCAGATTTTCCAGCGACAGGTTTTGGTTATGTGGCGGTTGAAAAAGATCAAGAAGAATTGAGCCTAAAAAAGGTGACTGCTTTTACTGAAAAACCCGATAAAGCTACTGCGCAAACTTTTATCGACGCTAAAAATTACTTTTGGAATTCGGGAATATTTGCCTGGTCTGCCAATGCTGTTTTGGAGGGTTTTAAGACGCATGCCCCCGTGCTTTACGATTTGTTTTACAAAGGTTTTGATCATTTGAATACTGCTTCTGAGGAAGCTTTTATTGCACAAAATTATCCCCTGGCTGAAAATATCTCGGTGGATTATGCTTTGATGGAAAAGTCAGACCATATCTTCTTGATTCAAGCCCGTTTTGATTGGGATGATTTGGGCAGTTGGAAATCAATTTACGATCGCCAACCCAAGGATACTTTGAAAAATGCTGTGGTCAATGCCGATTTGTATGCCGATGACTCGGCTCGCAACCTGATCAAAACTCATCCCCATAAAAAAGTGGTCATTTCGGGTCTTGAAGATTATATCATCGTAGATACCGAGGATGTATTGATGATATGCCCAATGGATAAAAATCAAGAGGTAAAGGAAATCGCTGTCAATGCCCTAAAAAAGTTCGATCAAAAAGAAGATTAATTTTCCTCCTGATACACTTCTCTCACTTTTTTGAATAGATTGGAGGAGTAAATAAAATTGCCGACACTTTGGTTTTCTGTCTTAAAGACTTCTTGATTGGAGCCTTCCCAGCCTTTTCGACCGTTTTCTAAAAACAATACTTTTTCACCAATTTCCATCACCGAATTCATGTCGTGTGTATTAATGACGGTAGTAATTTGATATTCTTTGGTGATTTCCTGTATCAAATTGTCAATCAAAGTCGAGGTTTTGGGATCGAGACCTGAATTGGGTTCGTCACAAAAGAGGTACTTGGGGTTCATCACCACTGCACGAGCAATAGCCACTCTTTTTTGCATACCCCCGGAAATCTCGGAGGGAAGTTTTTTATTGGCGTTGATCAAGTTGACACGATTGATGACTTCATTGGCTCTGGAGAGCATTTCTTCTTGGCTTTTTTGGGTCAACATACGCATGGGAAACATGATGTTTTCCTCTACAGTCATGGAATCGAATAGGGCACTGCCTTGAAAAACCATTCCCATTTCTTGCCTCAAGACACTTCTTTCTAAGACATCCATCTTTTGAAGTGAGTGGTCTTCGAAATAAATATTCCCACGATCAATACCATACAAACCCAAAATACATTTGAGGAGGACTGTCTTCCCCGATCCACTTTGACCAATGATCAAGTTGGTTTTTCCTTTTTCAAATTGGGTAGAGATGTCGGTTAAAACACTTACACCATTAAACGATTTACAAAGCTTTTCTATTGTGATCATCCAGTAAGCAATATTTGGGTTATGACATAATTGGTGATGATGATCAAAACGCTTGTCCAGACGAAAGAGGTGGTGCTGGCTTTACCGACTTCCAATGCGCCTCCCTTAAGGAAATATCCGTGAAAAGAGGGTACAGTGGCCAATATAAAAGCAAAGAAAGCTGTCTTGATAAAAGCGTAATTAATGTGATAAGGTATGAAGTCGAGTTGAATACCCTCTACGAAATCGGCGCTGGTACAAAATCCACCGTAAATTGAGGCAGAATAGCCACCAATGATTCCCAAAAACATTGAAATAGTAATCACAAAAGGATAGAATAGTAGGGCAATTATTTTTGGAAAAATCAAGTAATTATAGGTGTTTATACCCATCACTTTCAAAGCGTCTATTTGTTCTGTAACCCTCATAGTTCCAAGGCTTGAGGTGATGTATGACCCCACTTTTCCCGCCATTATCACCGAGATAAAAGTGGGGGCAAATTCCAAAATAACCGATTGACGGGTGGCAAAGCCAATCAAATTTTTCGGTAATAAGGGGTTGCTAAGGTTTAATGCTGTTTGAATGGCAACTACCCCGCCTACAAAAAAAGAAATAAAAGAAACAATGCCGATCGATCGGATGATCAACGAATCTATCTCTCTTATAATTAGCTCTTTCATAACACTCCATCGGGTAAACTGAGTAAATACCATGGAAAGCATTATAAAATAGGCACCAATATTTTGAATTAAAAGCATCTATACAAATTTACACAATTAACCTAAAGAAATGGGGGCTTTTGTCCCAAGTCAAGTTTAAATTTGATAGGTAATGGCATTGATGTTCATTCCTGCACCTACACTGGCAAAAAGAATTATGTCTCCTTTAATCAAAGAATGTCCTT
>CAJXEG010000090.1 GCA_913052425.1 uncultured Flavobacteriaceae bacterium
TGACATAAGTCTCTGCTTTATCAAATAAGTGCGGAGTAACCCTTTCATGGTCAAAGTCATTGGCTGTGGGTCCTTTCCTCCACCAGTGGTAATCGCCTTTTCTTTCGGTAATATTCTCAACTTGGGCGGTAATCTTTTCATTTTCTACATATACATAAGGCGGCATGTCCAGTGAGCCACAGTGTCCATAGGCATAATCAAAACCCAAGCCATTGGGGCTGTTGGTGATCTTTTTTGAAAAATCAATTTTCTCAAAAATCTCTCTATCCTTGATGGGTGAATCTTGAAAAGCGCTGTCTTTTAGGGCCCAATCCCAGCCCAAATGCCATTTGCCAATAAAGGCCGTATGGTAACCATTGGATTTTAAAAAAGAGGCGACCGTTGTTCTGTCTTGTGGGATCAAAGCACGGGAAGTACCACTCAATACACTTTTTTTGAGCGGGCTGCGCCAGTTGTACCTTCCTGTCAATATCCCATATCGGGTTGGGGTACAAACCGAAGAGGAGGTATGCGCATCCGTAAAAATCATACCCTGTCGGGCCATTTGATCCAGATGGGGCGTTTTGATTTTTCCAGCTTGATTAAAGGCTCCCAAATCTCCGTATCCCAAATCGTCTGCCAAAATATAAATGATATTAGGAGCCGCCGAGACTTCCTCCTGACGACAAGACAAAAACATAAAAATCGATAGAAATAACATGGAGTGAATCGTCTTTTTCATCCTACTTTAATTAAATTTATTTTTGATAAAATTCTTAGCAATGCAAAACAAATGGATACAAAACTCTGGTAAATTAGTTAAAACCTTTCAATTTAAAGATTTTAAAGAAGCACTAAAATTCATCAATAGTGTTGGACAAAAAGCGGAGTCGATGAATCATCATCCCAAAATGATCAATATTTACAATTCCGTTACACTCGAATTGTGGACTCACGATCAAAACGCCATTACAGACTTGGATTTTCAATTCGCAGATGAGATAGATCGTCAAATTGGAGAAAGCTAAAAATGATCGTTTTTACTCTTTTTTCGTGACTTTTTGATCATTTTTCGTCTTTTTTGAGCAAAAAAACTCATTTTTTGGCAAAAACTGTCTTTTTTTGTTTGCATCATAACACTGGATTTTTAGCATTTATTATCCTGAGTAAAAAAATTATATTTACAGATACTAAACATTAATCATGAAAAAAACATTCCTTTTAATCGCTCTCATAAGTTGCATTAGCCTTTTTGGACAAAATGAAGTCTATGAAATCAGAACTTATGAACTTTTTCAATACTCTAATTTTAAAAATTTCAACACCTATTTTGAAGATCATTTCATTCCTGCTCTCAATCAACAAGGGATCAATAACATAGGGGTATTCCAAGAGGTTTCGGAAGACCTACCCAGAAAAATTTATGTTTTCATCCCTTTTGCAGACATGAAGTCTTATCAGAAAGCACGCGCCTTCATGGCCAGTGATGCGAAAATCCAAAAAGCTTCTGCCGAACTCAACCCTGTTAATAAGCCCATTTTCAACCGATATGAGACTTCTCTTTACATGGCTTTTGATGGAATGCCCAAAATGGTCAAACCCGATAATAAGAATCGATTCTTTGAATTGCGCACCTATGAAAGTCATTCGGAAGATGCCTACAGAAGAAAAGTCAATATGTTCAACGAGGGAGAACTGGCCTTGTTTGACCAACTGGATTTTGGGCCTGTATTTTTTGGAGATAAAATCGCGGGCGAGCGAATGCCTTGTTTGACCTATATGCTTGCTTTTGAAAGTTTGGAAGAGCGAAACGAAAACTGGGGACAGTTTTTCGATCATCCTACTTGGACAAAGTTAAAAAGTGACCCGGCATACAAAGACAGTTGTTGCTCTTCCATCACACGAGCTTTCTTAATCGCTCTGCCATACTCTCAACTTTAATCCATGCGTGTTTCGCTTTTATTGGGACTCTTGCTGATCCATTCAGCATGCAATACAAAAGAACAATCTTATCCTAATATCGTTTGGTTGACCACCGAAGACAATTCTCCCCACCACATGAAATTGTACAATGGTGATGGTGCAGCCATGCCCGCCATTGAAAAATTAGCAAAAGAGGGGATTGTTTTTGACAATGCTTTTTCCAATGCACCGGTTTGTTCTGTTGCTCGAAGTACCCTTATTACGGGTTGCTATGCCCCCAGAATATTTACTCAGTTTCACAGAAGAGCCCAGTATGTCCCACTTCCACAGGGGCTGATGCCATTCCCGTTTTACCTCAAACAGGCGGGGTACTATACCACCAACAACCACAAACAGGACTATAATTTTATACTGCCCGATGGCGTATGGGATGAATCTTCCAAAAAAGCAAGCTACAAAAACAGAAAGCCCGGCCAACCCTTTTTTCATGTGCAAAACCATACGGTGACCCATGAGGGGAGTTTGCATTTTGATCAAAAGCGGATAGACAATACCTCGGATGAAGACTTGGAGCAAATCCAAGTTTTCCCCTATCATCCCGATACCAAAACCTTTCGTTATTCCTACCACCATTTTCAAAACAGGCATGTTTTGGCAGACCGGCAGATGGGAGAATTCATTGCCGATTTGGAGCAAGAGGGGCTTATGGAGGACACCATTATTTTCTATTTTGGTGATCATGGAGGGGTATTGCCCAGAAGCAAAGGATATGCCTACGAAAGTGGATTGCAGGTTCCTTTGGTGGTTTATGTTCCGGAAAAATGGAAACACCTCTTTCACCACAGCAAAGGATCAAGGGCAAAGACCTTCGTAGAGTTTGTCGACTTGGCCCCCACAGTACTTTCTTTGGCAGGGGTTTCTCCTCCCGAGGGCATTGATGGAACAGCTGTTTCAGGAGCATTTTCACAAGCCTCAGCAATTGAAAAAAAGAATACAAGCTTTGGCTATGCTGACCGCTTTGATGAAAAATACGATTTGGTCAGAACCCTTAGGGTCGGAAAATACAAGTACATCAGAAATTACCAACCCTTTAACATCGACGCCTTGTATAATTTTTACCGCTACAAAATGCTGGCATTTAAGCAGTGGGATACCCTTTACAATGCGGGAAAACTCAACCAAGAACAGCGTCAATTTTTTGAGTCCAAAGGCCCTGAAGGCCTCTACGATATAGATCAAGACCCCCATGAGGTCAATGACCTTTCCGCAAGTCCGGCACATCAAGAAATTTTGATGCAGATGAGAGAGCAGTTGCGTGAAAAACTCGCTGCACTGCCCGATCTCAGCTTTTATCCCGAACCCTATTTGTTGGAGCATGCTTCGGGAAATCCCGTAGCTTTTGGACAAAACCATCAACAAGAAATCAAGGAATTGATGGCCGTAGCGGATCTCAACCTGTCCAGCTTTGAAGCTGTGCAAGGAAAAATAAAACAAGCCCTGACCGACGACAACCCTTGGAAAAGATATTGGGGCTTGGTGGTATGCACCTCTTTTGGAAAGAAGGCTAAAACATTGGTTCCTCAGATCAAAAACTTGGTAAATCAAGATCAGGAGAACTTGGTCCGGGCTCGCGCCATGGAATACTTGATGTTGAATCAAGAATCTTTTGACACCAAAATCATTGAAGAGTTGCTAAAAAAGGCACAGTCACAAACAGAAGCCAATTTAATCCTCAACAGTTTAGGCTTGATTAAAAATTTAAAACCCCAATTGAAATTCAATTTATCCAAAGAAATTTTTCCACCCGAATGGTATGACAAACCCAACGATTTGGTCAACAGAAGGATGGATTATTTAATCGGTAATCGTTAAAACAAATAATGGTGTCAGACTTAAACAAAGAGCGAACCCCAAGAATTTATAGAAAAGCCAAAGGGCAGATTGTAGTTGAAGGCAAGGTGAACCTCACCGATATGGAGGGAAATCCAATAAAACACGGAAACAGGTTTACCCTATGTGGGTGCACCAAATCCAAAGACATGCCTTTTTGTGACGGCTCACACAAAATTTAAAACTCCCGTTTTCCAAATTCACTATCGATGAATTTGACGGTGTTTTTTCGATTGTTGAAGTTATAACTAAGGCTGAGTAGGATCATATCTACCTCATAAACATAATTGGTGGTGGTGTAAAATTCTCCCGTCCTACGGGTAGTAATCCGTTGTTCATTGCTATTCATCAACCCCAGATCAATATTTTTCCATTGCAGTGTAGCGGTCAATTGCTTGTTCCAAAAAAGCTTTGTAATAGTTAAATTAGGAGAGTAATACTCAGAATCTTTTCCTTGGGCAGTTATTTTTTTTGATAGATAATTTAAATTAAGCTGGACAAAAGTACTATTTGAGAAATTATAAGTACCATTTAAATTTAAGCTATATACATAGTCATCTGTGTTTATAATATCATCGTCAAATGATCCTTTAATTACGTAATAGTAAAAGCTAGTTGAATAAAAAATTTTTAATTTTTTACCGAAACTATATTCTCCTCCATTTTCTCTTCCAATTACTTTAGCATTTCCAACATTTGAATAAATACGATTCAAAATTGTATCATTGTAAACGGTATTGACCCTATTTATTAAGTTTTTAACAGAGCGATAGTAAACCTTAAAAAATCTAGTGTTCCCTTTTTTAGTCTTTTTATTTATTCCAAATTCTACTTGATCTATAAATTCAGGGTTTAGGTTAGGGTCACCTTGCTCAAGTGTCTCCGAGTGCTCTCTTTCAGGAAATGGGTTCATTTTAAAGGTAGTAGTTCGCTCGAGTCTTTTACTAAGTGCAAGACTTAAGGAAAAATCTTTTTTTAATTTGTAAGAAACACTACTAGATGGAAAAAGCTTGGTAAAATCGAGTGAATAGTTTTCATCCAATGTTCCCGTTTTGTCTTTTAAAGACAAGTCCCTTTGCATATTTTCCAAACGCAAACCGGCTGCAAAACGCCATTTTTCAATGCGGGTGTTGTATTGTAAATATGCTGCATGTATGGATCGTTTGAGATTGACTTCACTCGAAAATTCAGGAACCAATTCAAAAAGCTGTGTTTCATTGTTTTTTCGCTCGTAGACAAAATCTCCGCTGTGGTCAAGATTTCTGTATTGGTAACCCATTTTAAGGGTACCGATACTCAGGGGTTTGAAAGTGTAATCTAAATTGACCCGCAAACCGTATAGGGGGTTGTCGTTGGTATTGTATTCGTCTTGATAGACTATTGTATGGTTGGGATGGCCCAAATTTCTGTTGGTGGTAGGGCCTCCCAAAAGGGTGTACTCATAAAGAATGGAGGTGTTGAGTTGAGCCGAATTTTCAAAACGATGATCGTAATCCAAACTAACCAAGATAAAATCACTTTTTCTGATCCTCAGATTTTCATTGTAATATTGAAATTGGGAGTCAGTTTTATCGGTGGTGGCACGATTGTTATAATAGAGAATATCAGCAGTTCGTTCTTTGGTTCTTTTTCCGGCATAAAGTCCAAGTGAAAACAAGTCCTGATCCGATAACTGATAATCTGCAGTCAACCGTCCTGAATAATTGATTTCGTCGAAGCTGCGTTCTCCATCGGAGGGGAATCGGGTATACTTATCCCCTATGATGGTATATACGTCGCCTTCTCTCCTTCCCGAGAGATCATTTCTTTGAAAGCTCAAGCCTGACGAAAAATTCCATTTTTCCCGAACAGTATTGTAG
>CAJXEG010000091.1 GCA_913052425.1 uncultured Flavobacteriaceae bacterium
GGAGTGTTTTTTTGGGCATCAACACTTCCCGTTTCTATGGTCTGATAACCAAGAAATGAGATTTCTAGTGAGAATTTGCCATTGCCGCCATCGGGAAGGAGAAAACTACCGTCAGGTTTTGAAATGGTACCTTCCAAAATTTTACCATCTTGTTTTAAAAGTATGGACGCATACTCGATGGGGAGGTCTGTGTTTTTATCCAGCACGATTCCCGAAATCTGACCCTGAGCTCCGAAGGGTATCAAACAAACCAAAATAAGACTGACAATACATTTCCTAATCATCTTGTTTATATAATTTCATTGAATATATTCATGGCTTACAAAATCTAATCATGATATAAAAGTAATATTTGAATTTATTTTAATTGATAAAGTCCATCTTTTCTTCTCTCCCTCAGCAGTTTTAGTTTGCTCATAACTTCAGAAGGGAGATCTTCAAGCTGTCTTTTTTTGATGATGATACAAAAGGAGGTGGAGTCTTCAACCATTTTCTCCAACGCATCGGGAGTAATAATTTTTATTTTCCCCTTGGAGTAAAACTGACTGGAATAAGATTTGAAGGGGAAGGCATAAAGCTCTGATGACTCTACCTCGGGATGGAACACCAGCATTTTGTCAGTACTACTGGAGAGTATCTTTTGTGTGGGTTCCAAAAAGTAAGCCCCAATCAACAAAACAGGCAGACCGACAGCAACATACAACATTGATTTTTTTCTCTCCAATGTGGGCCAATGATGGGTGATTAAAAGGGCAATGGGGATCATTACCGGTAGGGTGTAGGTATGGATCAAACTTTTTGAAAAAGTAAAGAAAAAGGGTGTCCACAAAATCCATAGCCACAGGAAAAGTTGCCAGGGGTCATTCCACACTTTTTTCAATTTGTTTTTCAGTTGGCCCATAAGGACAAAAGACCAAGGCAAAGCACCGGCCAATAGAAAGGCCCAAATGATCCCCAAAGGTTGTTGTTTGGGAAAACCATATTTATCCCCCGACCAAGAGGAGTCTACAAAACGCAGGAAGTGTTCTCCCACCACAAAATAGTCTATAAAACCCGGTGAATTGACCTCCATCAGATAGTACCAAGGAAAGGCAATCAATAGGCTTAAAAACCCTCCCAATACCCAAGGAATTTGAAAGATCTTCTTTAATGAAACTCGATGAAGAATGCACCATACGAACAAGGGAGGAAAACTCAGTACACCAATGATTGGGCCTTTGGCCAACAATCCCAAACCGATACCGACAAAAAAAAGTAATCCTGAGATTCTACTTTTTTCAGAATGGAGGAATTCCCAGAACCCCATCATCGTTATAGCAACCGAAAAGGAGAGCATCAAATCGGTAGAGAGTACTCCGGCATGAAGAAAAAACTCTGGAAGTGTAAGAAGGACAATTCCCGGGATCAAACCATTGATTTTTTTTTGGTGACCATAGGGGATCAGAAGTAAGGCGATTGAAATCGCCATGATCCAAAAGGGGAGCCTAAGGGCAAATTCATGGTCTCCCAACAGACTGATGGAACCGGCAGAAAGCCAAGTAGACAGTGGAGGTTTGGCCCAAAAGGGGACACCGTAATCAATTTGTGGAACAATCCAATTACCCGTTTCAGCCATCAATCGGGCAACCTCTCCATAGCGCGCCTCTGTTTTGTCTGTCAGTGGAATGACGGCATTGAAAAATAAGCGAATTGCTGCCAGAAGAATAAACACCCAGCCATAGGGCGATCTAAAATCGTTTTTAATTTTCTCTGCTAAGCTCAACTTTTATACTTTTTTGAAATTTTAAAAAGATCCCACCATAAAGTAAAAAAATACAAGGGACTGACTCTGGAATCAGGGGTATCCACCCAAGCCCTAAGCGGAATTTCCCTCAGATGATTTTGAATCTCGGATCTTCCGAAAAGACGGATCATTCTAAAGAAAATTTCAACATCGAAAAGCCATTTGGAAATAAAGGCCTGGTCGAATATTTTCTCAGCGGTTTGGGCTTCAAAAATTTTGCAACCGCATTGAGAATCGTATATGCTTAAATTCAATGCATTGGAGATGGCAGTAGCGACCACTCTTCCCAATATAAAACGGTACCATTTTCTTTTGATTTGGTTGTCCAGTTTTAAAATTCTCGACCCAAAGGCCAATACTACCGTTTCTTTAACCTGCTCTGACAAGCGCATACATTCTTCAAGGCTCGTGGCCAGGTCAGCATCCAGATAGGCTACTTTTTTAAAGTTCTTGTGTTTTAGTAGCTGGCGGAAACCTGTAAAAACAGCATTGGCCTTTCCACCATTTTGTGCCATACTGTGTACTTCTATTTGACCGGGAAATTGATTTTTTAAGGCAGAGAGTACCCCATCGGTTTTGTCTTTAGAACCGTCATTGACAAAAAAAACAGACACCTTAGGCTGTAGCGACAGGAAGTTTTCAAACTGGGAAACGGGCAAACGATCCGCTTCATTATAGCAAGGGATTACGATGGCCAGATCTTTTTGCATAGTGCATAAAGATAAGTATAATTATATACTACATTAATTAAAGTATTTTATGGGCCTGCTTGTAAAAAGACAAAAAAAATGCGAGCCCATCGGCTCGCATTTGACTTATAGATAAGGATAGCTTAGAACGCAGTACTCGTAGGTATCTGCTGTCCTAACTTCCCTAAATTAAATATGTAAGACATTTGACACCTCCTTTCTATATTAGTTAGACATAGCTGTTGTCACAGCGTTAACTTCTCTCTGTCAAAGATAAGCAGACAAAAAATTTCTGCCGATTATTTTACAATGTTTTTTAGCGTGAGACCTTGCACCAAAATGGTAAACAATACAATAACATAGGTCAGAAAAAGAATCAAGGCTTTTCCCTCTCCTATATCGTCGGGTAGGTTGAGTGCCAAGGCTACGCTCAAGCCTCCTCTGAGTCCACCCCAAGTGATGATCAATGCGGTTTTCTTTTCAAACTTTTTAAACAGAGATAAAAAGGCGATGGGAATGCTTACCCCTATACCTCTTGACACCACTACTAAAATAATTACCAAAACGGAAATGGTTATGAATGGCAACTGGAAAGATTCAAAAATCATTATGATCTCCAGTCCAATAAGTATGAATAAAATGGCATTTAAAGTTTCATCCAAAAGATGCCAAAACTTGTAGACATAATCACCCATAGCTTTTTGTAAACCATCTTCACTTTTATCTACGTCTAGATTTTGGTTTAAAAATAAACCCATCATCACTACCCCTAGGACTGCAGAAAAATGAAAATAGTGAGATATAATAGGTAGTAGTAAAACTAATGAGATGGTAATTAAAACCTCTAGCTCGGTATGTTCGTTTTCAATGTATTTTAAAAGTTTGAGACCAAAATAACCCATAACTGATCCTAGGGCAACTCCCCCCAAAACTTCTGTAACAAACAAGCTTCCAACTGCAGCGACAGTAATGTTTTCTACACCGTCCTGTTTGATACTTAAGAGGGTTAAAAAAACTACTACACCAATACCGTCGTTAAAAAGTGATTCTCCTGCAATTCGGGTTTCTGTTATTGAAGATAAATTCATTTTTTTTATCATGGCCAAAACGGCAATGGGATCTGTAGGAGCGATCAAGGCACCAAACAAAAGACAGTCTATATATGTTAATCCCATAGTAGTTAGACCAAATAATGGCTGCTCGACTAACCAATAAACTCCCGAACCAACAGCAAAAGTGGAAAAAATAACACCAAAACTTGCTAAGAGTAAAATAGTTACTTTATCTTTTAATAATTCATGAACATTTACGCTCATGGCACCAGCAAAAAGCAAGAAAGGCAACATAACATTCACTAATAATTCACTGAAGTCAAACTCTTTGGTTATTTTTGACACGGTTTCGAATACCTGTGGAAAAACAACTCCCACTATTGCAACAATTACTGATAAACAAAGTGCCAAAATCATCAAACCGATAGTTTGAGGGAGCTTTAAAAGTCGGATGTTAATCAATGTAAAAACAGCAGCTAACGTAATTAATATGGTAGATAATTCAAGAATGCCCATGATAAATAAGTTTTCTTAAATATAATCTAAATATATTTATGTGTGCAAACGATGAAGCTTTGAAATGTATTTTCCGATCATATCAAATTCCAAATTGACCGTATTTCCTTTTTGGATCAGGTGGAAATTGGTGTGTTCATAGGTATAGGGAATGATGGCCACAGAAAAGTGATTCAGCCCCGAGTTAACTACAGTAAGACTGACACCATTGACACAGATAGAACCCTTCTCTATGGTAATGTTTTTTTGATTTTGGTCATATTCAAAGTCAAAAAACCAGCTTCCATCCCTAAAATCGACTCCGGTGCAAAAACCGATCTGATCCACATGGCCTTGAACAATGTGACCGTCCAAACGACTGTTCATCATCATGGCCCTTTCAAGATTGATCAAATCGCCCATTTTAATCCCCCCAAGATTCGATTTTTCCAAAGTTTCTTGAATGGCAGTAACCTTGTATCGATCAGCGGTTGTCTCCACCACAGTGAGACAAACACCATTGTGGGCCAAGCTTTGGTCTATTTTTAATTCTTGGGTCAAACTACTTTCAAGGCTGAGGTGAAGATTCTCTTGGTCTTTTTCCAAGTCGACCACTTTCCCAAACGCCTCAATGATTCCAGTAAACATCAGTTAGATTTAATTACATTTGTGATGTAAAATTAGGAATAAAAGCGACACCAATGTTGGGGAAAATAAAGCTGGGCATTTCCATAGGAGATCCAAACGGGATTGGGATTGAAATCATTTTAAAAATTTTTGAAGATCGAAGGTTATTTGAATTTTTTACGCCCCTGATTTTTGCACCGATCAAGCTACTGGAAAACCAAAAAAAACATTTTCAGCTCAATTCCAGCCTTGTCTTTAAAAAGAATAACCAAAAATTTCAAAAGGCACAGTTGAGTGTATTCGATCTTCCCATGCCCGAGGCTAAACTGGTTTTTGGAGAAGCTTCAAAAACAGCAGGTAAACTGGCTTTCGAATCCTTAAAATCAGCCACCATGGCCCTAAAAAAAGGAGAGATTGATGCCCTGGTCACTGCCCCGATCAACAAAGAAACCATTCAATCCGAGGATTTTAACTTTCCGGGTCATACCGATTACTTGGCCAAAGAACTCGAGGAAAATAGTTTGATGTTTATGGTTTCTGAGTCATTAAAAGTAGCTTTGGTCTCTGATCATATTGCGGTTAAAGACATTTCCGGGCTACTCACCCCTGAATTGTTAAGAGAAAAAATCCAACAGTTAGAAGGCTCTTTAAAAAAGGATTTTAACATCAGCCGACCCAAAATAGCAGTATTGGGACTCAATCCCCATACAGGAGATAAAGGGGTAATCGGTAAAGAGGATGATCAAATTACGCGTCCATTGATACAAGAATTATCTGCATCGGGTCATTTGGTTTATGGCCCTTATGCTGCCGACAGTTTTTTTGGCCATCAAACCCACCTCCAATTTGATGCTATTTTGGCCATTTATCATGATCAAGGTCTGATCCCCTTCAAAACTTTAACCTTCGGAGCGGGTGTCAATTTTACTGCTGGCCTCAGTAAGGTCAGGACTTCACCCGATCATGGGACGGCTTTTGAAATTGCGGGAAAAGG
>CAJXEG010000092.1 GCA_913052425.1 uncultured Flavobacteriaceae bacterium
TTGTGGTTACTTTTTTGTTTTTACTGCTGGGTGCGATGATCTTTCTTTATGCCGAACAAAACCAAATCATGATACCACTCATGGAGGGCAGCCCCAAAACCGATCTTTTATTCCCCGAAGTTGCCATCAATGGTGGCTTGGGATTGGGGGTAGGTATTATTTTTATTCTGGGCTTGATCGCTGCCGCCTATAGCAGTGCCGACAGTGCCTTGACCTCACTGACCACCTCCTTTTGTATTGATTTCCTTAAGCTGGATCAATATCCCGACAGTCAACAAAAAAGAATCCGCAAGCAAACCCATATCGGCATGAGTCTGGTACTTGTTGTGGTGGTCATCTTGTTCAAATACGTTTTGGATCGCAATGTGATCGACGGACTGCTGACTGTGGCATCATATACCTATGGCCCGCTATTGGGCCTATTTGCATTTGGTATTTTCACCCCGTTTCAAATCCACGATCGCAAGGTTTGGGTCGTTGTCCTGCAGTCCATACTGTTGATTGTATTGGTGGGGAACTTATCGCCCGAAACTTTGGGCGGTTATCAAATAGGATATGAGTTACTCCCCCTCAACGGTCTGTTGACCTTTTTGGGTTTGTTGTTGATACGACAAAAAAAGACTACCACCTGATCAAGGCACTTCCCCAGGTAAATCCACTGCCAAAGGCTGCTAAAACCACCAGATCTCCGGATTTGATTTTGCCTTCCTCCCATGCCTCTGTCATGGCTATGGGAATGGATCCCGCAGTGGTATTACCATAACGCATGATGTTGTTGTAGACCTGATCATCCGACAGGCCAAACTTTCTTTGAATGAACTGGGAAATACGGAGGTTCGCTTGGTGGGGGA
Organism: uncultured Flavobacteriaceae bacterium; assembly: GCA_913052425.1. The sequence goes on from CAJXEG010000092.1 coordinate 852, forward strand.
TCAACATATCTATTTGATCCGGAGTCATCTGGTTTTGTTGCAAACCTTCCATGATGACCTCCGAAAAACGCACCACTGCATTTTTAAAAACCAATTGACCGTTCATATTGGGGTAATAAGAAATATCGTTGGGATCATTGGCCCCTAATATTTCAGGAACCCAACGGTTGGTACTGGGTCCGATCAAAGCCAATTCCTCGGCAAACTGTCCCTCGGAATGCAAGTGGGTGGAGAGAATGCCTTTGTCTGTATCTTCCGATCTGCTGAGGACAACTGCTCCCGCCCCATCGCCAAAGATGACCGACACACCCCTTCCTCGGGTGGTCATGTCCAAACCACCGGAATGGTTTTCAGATCCGATGATCAAAATATTTTTGTACATGCCCGTCTTGATAAACTGGTCGGCTGTAGACAACGCATAAATAAAGCCTGAGCATTGGTTGCGAATGTCCATTGCAGGACAGGTCGGTATTTCCAAGTGTTGCTGTACAATCACCCCGGAACCTGGAAAATAATAATCAGGGCTCAGGGTTGCAAAAAGGATGAGATCGATATCATTTTTATCAATATCGGCGCGCTCAATTGAAATTTTGGCGGCCTTGACTCCCATCGTTGCTGTTGTATTTCCATCTCCTTTTTTGATGTGACGCCGCTCCTCTATTCCTGTTCGCTCAACGATCCACTCATGAGAAGTGTCCATCATTACTGTTAAATCCTCATTGGTCACTACGTTCTCGGGGACATACATCCCCATTCCAATAATCTTTGAATTGTACATAAAATTGCTTGCTGTTAATGCAATTTAAATAAAGAAAGTTGAATAGCTAATTTTTTCGAAAATAAATACACTCCGGGTGACTTAAAAATCGAATTTAGATTTTGTAATGTATAAATAAGAGCATAGGAAAGGCAACAGGGGGTTGTTGCTCCTGCTTGAATTCGGGCAATATTAAAAGGGAAGAATGACCTTATTGACAATGTGCAATACCCCGTTATTGGCTTGAATGTCTACGGTAATAATATTAGACACCCTCGCATTACCATCGGTCAAAGACGCTCCACCTGTGATATTGGCAGTGATTTCACCCCCCAAAGTATTCAGTGTTAAATTGTCAGACAAGTCAGTGGACAAAGCATTTGTCTCGCCCAGTACATGATGGTTTAAAGTTAAATTGAGGGTAGGTTCATCGATGGAGCTCAATCGTTCTACCTCCAGTTCATTCAACAAATCCACAAAAGCAGTATTGTTGGGAGCAAAAACAGTGAAGGGAGCCGGAACGCTTCCATTTTCGGTGCTTAAAATCGTAGGAAAATCTACAGTTAGATCATCTCTTGTAAGCGCTAGGCCAAGATTGTAGAGGTTTGGGTCTGCCAACACAAATGTCACCAAAGATGGAATTGGGATCACTGCATTTACAGCATGAATAACCCCATTTGATCCATTCACATTGCCTTGAACAATTCTTGAACTGCCGTTGAGCGTCACTCTCATATTGACTTGATTGATGTACATGGACAAGGGCCGATCATTAACATCACTGCTGGCAGCAGTTGGATAATACCCCGATTTGAAATCGCGGTATCGAATTTGACCTGCCATTACATGATTCAGTAAAAGTTTTTTTAGTGCTTCTGTAGGAACTTCATCCAAAGTACTGTAACCTCCACGCATCAGAAAACCAATAAATGCGCTGTTGTTGGGTGCATACAAGGTATAGTCACCCTCCCCATTCAAAACATCATCCAAATCTGTTTTCTGCAGTGCATAGGTCAAATAGGAATAATTCATGCTGCTTGCCACATGTTCAAAAATAGTTTTTTGAATCACCATTTGAGGCTCGTTCTCATCTTTAGAGCAAGAGTGCAAGGAAATCAATAAAAGCAATAGGGGTAAAATATTTAGTCTTTTCATTTCTCTAAATTTATGAATATTGATCTTAGGTTAACAGTATTTTCGGAAAGCTTCTGTGTCTACTTTGGCCTTGAGGTCGTTAAGCAAACTATACAAGCCAAAAAAAGTACGGTTGATGTAAATAAAGTGTTTAGAGCCTCGATTACCGTTCATTTTTCGCAGTCGCTGATCAGAGGAAAGGGTCTCACTCAAACTGTTAATCTCACCCCAAAAAACAGCGTCGCCAAAATCGAATTCCTTTTGCGTAAAAGGCAAGGTCAATACCTTGATCAAACGTCCGAACAATTCCGTAAAATAAACTACCTCCTCGGCCGTATCATCGGTTCTCAAAATTTCCAGGTCATATAGAATTTCCTGAAAACGCAAGGGATTGTCTTCAATTTTGAGATCTGCCAACTCAAAATAGGGATTGTAAAAGTCATCGGGTATGGCCTTAACACAGCCGAAATCTAGAGCAACCAAATTGTAAGACTCGTCGATTAGAAAATTGCCCGGGTGGGGATCGGCATGTACTTTTTTCAAATGATGAATTTGAAACATATAAAAATCCCAAAGGGTTTGGCCCAAACGGTGGTTCATTTCCTGATCTTGTTGTTGGGCTGACACATATTCCGAAATGTGTAATCCTTCCATCCAATCCATGGTCAAGATTTTGTCAGAAGAATACTCCTGATAGTAGGCTGGAAACCTAAGATAAGGGATGCCTTTACATTGATCTGCAATCCATTGGCTTTGTTTTAATTCCAGTTGGTAATCCGTTTCCTCCAACAATTTATTTTCAACTTCTTTGAAATATTTTTCAGTATCCTTGCCCTTGAGATTAAACATCCTCAGCGCAATAGGTTTTACGATACTCAAGTCGGAACTGATACTGTCTGCCACCCCAGGATATTGAATTTTCACAGCAAGTTTTTTCCCATCTTTAGATGCCTGATGTACCTGACCGATACTGGCAGCATTTTTAGATTGGGCAGCAAACGTATCAAAAACCAATTCGGGGTTAGCCCCCAAATATTTTCTTATCATTTTTTTGACCAAAGGCCAAGAGAGTGGTGGAACGGAAAACTGTGCCAAACTGAATTGGTCGACATATGCCCTCGGCAGGATGTTTTTTTCCATACTCAACATCTGTGCTACCTTTAGAGCACTTCCCTTTAAGGTTTTTAAAGAGTTATAAATATCTTTTGCATTCTCCTCGTCCAGGCGCTCGCGACTGCCGTCCACCTTCAGCGCTTTTTCACCGTAATATTTTAGGTAGTTTCCACCCAATTTTAGGCCGGTAGTAACTAAGTTCCCCGCCCGTGCAATTTTGTTAGTTGGAATATAATCTAACGATTTCAAGAGACTGCAAATTTTTCCTTCCACAAAAATTTAGCAAAATCCACCAATGCTGACAAAGGAGTATTATCGAAAACATCAAAAGCCGTTTGTACTGATTTTTCAATGGCTTGATCCGTTTTTTCAAAGTCGGCAGAGGAATCTTCGATCCAAAATTTGATCAAAAAGCCCAATTGCACCCACGCTGCCTCCGAAAATATTTTGGGCGAATGCTGCAAATAAGAGGGCTTGTCTACATTACCGTCTTCGATCAATTCTGAAGTAAAACCTTTAAAAGTTTTTCTCAGAGAAGATAGCTGACCCATTTTAGTCATTATTTTTTCCCCTCCAGAAAGCGCAAACAAAATGTAACTCCTATTGAGCAACATCACTTCGAAGAATGTATAATAAAAAGAAAGTAGCTTTTCCTTCGGTTTGGCCTTCTCAAAGTTATCATCCTTTTCCAAGAGCGACATTGCATTATTGTATAAAGTTTCCCATATCATCACCTTTACACCATCCAATGAGCCGAAGAACTTATAAAAGCTTTTTTCCTCCATATTAGACGCCTGGCAAAACTTATAAACCGATTTTGGATAATGATCATTTTCTAAAGTGTAATTCATAAATGACGTGATGATCAATAACTTTTCTTTTTTTTGACTCATTTAAAGTAATATTTATTGCAAATTTACAAAAATGTTTATTTATTTTAAAAAAAACTTAAACAAAACACCATGCCAATGTGTCATGTTTTTTCCTTTGGTATTTTTTTTGACCTTGTATTAACAAATTAAAAAATAATAAAATGGCAAATGGTAAAATTAATGTTGCGGTAGAGAACATCTTCCCCCTGATCAAAAAATTCCTTTACAGCGACCATGAAATTTTTCTCAGAGAGCTGATCTCCAACGCGACAGATGCAATCAGTAAACTAAAGCATCTCAGCAGCATTGGTGAAATCAAAGGCGAAATTGGCGATCCTCATATCGAAATTAAAGTTGACAAAGACAACAAAAAAATTCACATCATCGACCAAGGTGTGGGGATGACCGAAGACGAGGTCAATAAATACATTAATGAGGTTGCCTTTTCGGGTGCTGAGGAATTCTTGGAAAAATACAAAGACGACGCCAAAGACTCTGGCATCATTGGACACTTCGGTCTGGGATTCTATTCCGCTTTTATGGTAGCCGAAAAGGTTGAAATCATCACCCAGTCTCACCAAGACGCCCCGGCAGCACACTGGAGTTGTGATGGTTCACCCGAATACACTTTAGAGGAATCAGACAAAAAAGAACGAGGAACAGAGATCATCCTCCACATTGCAGAGGATTCTACCGAGTTTTTGGAGGAAGCCCGTATCAGAGAATTACTCAACAAGTACAACAAATTTATGCCCTTCCCCATCAAGTTTGGAACCAAGGAAGAAACCCTGCCTTTACCCGATGATGCTGAAGAAGATGCCAAACCCGAAACCCAAACGGTGGACAACATCATCAACAACACCCA
>CAJXEG010000093.1 GCA_913052425.1 uncultured Flavobacteriaceae bacterium
CCGTAATTGAACCTTACCGAATCAATCTTTTTGATGATCAATCTTTTGAGTTGATCACATTCGTGATTCAAAGATTTGGAATCCAGTTGGGAGGCATAGGAGGCCAAAAGGGAAACATGATTCAAATCGGCAGTGTTTTTGACGAGTTTTCGAAAGCTAAAATTGTAGATCGAAACGCCTCTGTCGTAGAAAGTATTTTTGGCAAAAAGAAAAAAATACAGGGGTTGATTCCCGAATTGCTTAAAAAGCGCTTCCAAGGCTTCAAAATTATTGTGCGGGTCTTTTCGCAAGCCCAGGAGAACCAAGTATTGCTCGATTACAGAAAAAAAGTCCAAGTGCCACAGCGCACTCAGGGTATCGGTCAGCTTCAGCAGCAAAGATTTTTTTTGATACTGATAAGGGTTAACAACTGAAATAATGGGTTGAAATTTTGGTTTTTTCCACGATACATGGGGCAACTCGGGAAAAAACTCATGTAATTTATCTTTCAATCGCACTGCCCATAAATCTATAAGAGGCATTTCTAAAAAATTATTTTTAGAGGCCAAACTTTGGTAGGCCACAAAGGCGCCCAACTCATTTTTTACCTGTGGAAGAAATTCCTCATATCTACTCATCAGATAAAAGGAAGCCGCAAAAATATCATAAGGCAATTGAGAGGGTTTGCCCAGCTTAAAAAAAGCGGGAATACCTGACCAATTCAATACCTCAATAGGGACTTCTTGTATACCCTGTTGGAAAAGCAGATCGTGGGATCCGATAAAAAACTCCTTTCCAAGGGGTTGATGGGTATAGCTCAGTTTGGGCCCGGAATGAGAAACGAATTTTTCAATGGTAGAGGTAAAATCGACAGGAAGTTCTAGGATCCTTATAAAAATTTGCCTGAAAATATAGGTCAAACGAGGCGTTATTTTGTGAGAATAAACCAGTATCATTCAGATCAATTTTTCATCTTTAAAGCTAAAGTAACGCTTTTCAGAGACAATAAGATGATCCAAAATTAGAATGTCGAAAGTACTGGCAGCCTTGATGAATTTTTGCATTATGTTGTGATCTTGTGGGCTGGGGATTAGATTACCAGAAGGGTGATTATGGGCCAAAATCATGGCCGTGGCTCCCAATTCTATAGCACTTTTCAACGCCAATCGAACATCCACCACGGTTTGATTGATTCCGCCTTTACTCAAGCATTTTTTTTCCAGCAAACGGTTGGATTGGTTGAGATATAAAATCCAAAATTCCTCGTGGCGCAAGGGAGAGAGAAAGGGGGTTGAATACTGAAACACCAGATGGCTTGAGGTAAATTGTTTTTTTTCGGCATAGGGAAGATGCGCAAACGACTTCATAGTTCGAGAGCTGCTATTATTTTTATGGCCTTGGCCAGTCCCACTCCTTTCAATTGCATCAGACTTTGTAATGAGATATTTTCCAGATCCATCAGTCCGTTTTTCTGATGATGTAAAATGCGTTTCATCAATTCAACAGCGCTTTCTCCCCGGCTTCCACTACCGATGATAATGGCCAGAAATTCACCAACAGAAAGGGCTTTAGATCCTTTTTCCTTTAGTTTTTCCATAGGATGGATCAGGATCCCATTGTTTGATCGTTAGATTTGTGGGCAAATCAGACATGAGTTTTTAATCTATATAAAAATAAAAATTAATCAAGAATTTTAGTAATGAGATAGTTTGGATTTTAACGCTTCCCAATCCAGCCCACCATAATTTCCGGAACTCATCATCAACAAAACTTTATGATGATAATCCAGTTCCAAAAGGTGATCTTTCAATTTTTGTGGTTCTGTAAAAACCATCAACTCCGGGAGGTCAAATGCCACAAGAATTTCTTCAGGACTGATAGGGGGTCTGTTTTTTATTTTCAGAGCTTCAGGATCATAAAACACGATGGGTAAATCTGCTTTTTCTAGGCTATTGCGATAGTGGACAATAAATGAAGGATCCAAACTGCTGTAGGTATGCAATTCCAGACAGGCAACAAGCTTGGAATCGGGAAACTGTTCTTTAACGGCTTGGGTGGTTGCCTTTACCTTACTTGGGGCATGGGCAAAATCCTTAAAAAGGTAACTTGTCCTACCGTTAGCCAGTCTTTCCAAGCGTTTTGAAGCCCCTTTAAAACTGCTAATGGCTTGGTAAAAATCGTCTTCGTCAATACCGATCAGTTGACAAAGCCATTTGGCTCCGGAGAGATTTGACATGTTGTGCCTTCCAAAGATGGCTAAGGGAACGGGGCCCTCATCGGTTTCCAGGTAAGTTACACCCGAAGAAACCGTATGATCTAGCGTACCGTAGGGCTCTTTTCTGATGGTGTTCTGAGAATCCACAACTATTTTACGCAAAGCAATGTCTGCATCATTGTAGACCAAAACCCCGCCTGCCGTTATGGAATCAATGAATATTTCAAACTGACGGTTGTAATCCGCTTCTGTTTTAAAAACATTGACATGATCCCATGCAATTCCGCTGATCAATGCGATTTGAGGTTTATAATGATGGAATTTGGGCCTTGAATCGATAGGAGAAGACAGGTATTCATCTCCTTCGAGAAGGATAAATTCGTTGTTTTCAGACAAAAAAACTGAATTTTCAAAGCCCTCCAATTGGGCACCAATCATATAATCCACTGAATTTTGATGATAATTCAATACGTGTAAAACCATAGCAGTAATGGTGGTTTTGCCATGGCTTCCGGCAATCACTACCCTGGTTTTGTTCCGGGCATAGTGAGCAATCAATTCGGGGTAGGAAAAAAGTGGCACCCCTATTTTTTGTGCAGCCAACAGTTCGGGATTGTCTTTTTTGGCATGCATTCCCACAATGACTGCATCGAGATTTTTGTTTATTTTTTCAGGATACCAACCCATTTGTTCGGGACAGATTTCAGCTTTCTGCAACTGGGTCAAAGAAGGATCAAAAATTGCATCGTCACTTCCGGTGACCTGATGGCCGTTTTTTTTCAGTGCAATGGCCAAACTGTGCATGGCACTGCCTCCAATGGATATAAAATGGTATTTACTCAAGCTTTAAAATTTTTAGAAATTCCAAACCCTCTTCAAAATTGGAGTTAATCTCCAAGGCCTTTTGGATCGAAGCCTCAGCCTTTTGAAACTCCTTCCTGTAAAGGTAAATTTTTGAACGATAATAATAGGCCCATTCCAAGGGGTAATTGTCCTTAAATCCGGAATCTTTGAGGTAATGGTCTAAAAAGGCAATCCCCAATTCTGGCTCCATTTGAAATTCGGCAGCTGCCCTACCCAAATCGAAAATCAAATCCCTTCTCAATGTACTCCCCCATTGTTCTGGTGCTGGAATTTCTTCCTTGAGATAACGGAAAACCTCAGCGTATCTTGATTTTGAAGCCTCATAATTATTTTTTACTTCCAATACATAGGCCTGCATCATCCTCCCTTCGACAGGATCGATATCCCACAACACATCGGCTTTGGTTTCAGCCAATGCAATACTTCCCCCAAAAAGGGATGGGATTTCTGCATACAACTGAATTAATAAATTCAAAAAAATCACTTTTTTGGGTTGTAATTCATGGGCTTGAAGGACAGAGTTTTTGGCCTTTAAAATATAGGGAACCGAGAAAAATCGAGAAACCTCCAATGATTTTCGAGCTGCCGCCACGCCCAGTTTAAAATAATTTTCGGCCGTTGGCGAGTCAACCAAAAGTTTTTCGTAATAATCAATGGCAGTATCCCAGTCTTTGTAATCATAGGACAATTCAGCAATGGATTTGATAAGGGCTGTTGATTCCCGATTGGCTTTATTTTTTAGCAATCTTAATTCCCCGGTGTACTTAGCATCACTTTCGAAATCATAAGACACAAATGGGGTTTTTAGTTGCGAAAAGATCAACCAAGGAAAAATAAAAAAAAGAATTGACCATTTTATTCTAATCATGTGGGGCGTTTAGTATTTTCCAAATTAAATCTTTGAGGGGAAGTAAACCCGATTGATCCACTGCCGAGATCATACAATGGGGAATTTCACCAAAGTTTTTTATCATTTCCTCAGCGTATTCCGATTTGAGTTCTTCGTCCAACAAATCGCACTTTGAAAGTACAACAATGAAGTCTTTATCCATCAATTCGGGATTATAGGTTCTAAGTTCTTTAAATAAAATATCAAAGGATTTTTTAACGACAGGAGTATCGGCAGGGATCAAAAAAAGCAATACTGAATTGCGTTCGATATGGCGAAGAAAATAGTGTCCCAATCCTTTACCCTCTGCAGCCCCTTCGATGATACCGGGGATGTCTGCCATCACAAAAGATTGAAAGTCGCGATAAGGGACAATGCCCAAGTTGGGTTTTAGGGTGGTAAACTCATAATCGGCGATTTTGGGTTTGGCCGCTGTCAGGGCCGCCAACAGTGTCGATTTCCCTGCGTTGGGAAAGCCTACCAAGCCCACATCGGCCAGTACTTTGAGTTCCAAGGTAACCTGTAATTCTTGTCCAGGGATTCCCGGTTGAGCATATCTTGGGGTTTGATTGGTCGAAGATTTAAAATTCCAATTGCCCAATCCCCCTTTTCCACCTTCCAATAAAATGAATTCTTGTTCCGGCTCAACGATCTCAAAAAGAACTGCTTCGGTTGCTGAATTTTTGACGACGGTTCCCAGAGGAACATCGATATAAACGTCTTTTCCTTGAGCACCACTGCTTCTGTTTTTACTACCGTCTCGTCCATGACCCGCCGTGTAGTGCCTTGTAAATTTAAAGGAATACAAAGTCCATAAGTTGGGATTGGCCCGAATAAAGATGTGTCCGCCTCGGCCTCCATCCCCACCGTCGGGCCCGCCTTTGGTGATGTATTTTTCACGGTGCAGGTGGACAGAGCCTTTGCCCCCTTTTCCTGATTTAAGGTTGAGTTTTACGTAGTCAACAAAATTTGCTTCGGTCATTCCTTAGAGCAAGCCATTGATGAGCGCGGTCAATCTTTGGGTAATTTCATCAATTCTGCCGATACCGTCCACACTGTAAAATTTCCCCTGAGCATCATAAAACGTCCTTAGCGGCGCAGTTTTATTGTTGTATTCCTCGAATCGGTTTCTGATTTTTTCTTCGTCCTGATCGTCCGTCCTGCCGCTGGTTTTTCCCCTGTTGATCAGGCGTTCCACCAAGATATCATCATCGGCCTCCAAGGCCAGAGTAGCACTAATTTGCATGGATTTTTCCCTCAAAAAAGCATCCAGAGCCTCGGCTTGTTTTGTTGTTCTGGGGAAACCGTCAAAAATAAAACCTTTTACCTCGGGGTTATTTTCGACCGCATCCTTGAGCATGTCGATGGTCACCTGATCGGGAACCAAATCCCCTTTGTCCATATAGGATTGTGCCAATGTTCCCAATGCTGTTTTGTTAGAGATATGATGTCTAAACAGATCTCCTGTGGAGATGTGAAACAATTGATATTTGGATTTTAAAAATTCTGCCTGGGTTCCTTTTCCCGCACCGGGTTTTCCAAAGAGTACTAGATTGATCATCAAATATTATTTGTAGCAAAGATATCCAAATTGTATTGTTTTTTTCCAAGCAAAAAACTTATGCGTATTTTTGT
>CAJXEG010000094.1 GCA_913052425.1 uncultured Flavobacteriaceae bacterium
CTCGAACCCAGGACCCTCTCCTTAAAAGGGAGATGCTCTACCAACTGAGCTACCAAGTCTTTTGAGGCTGCAAATATAATATCAATTATTTACTTATCAAGTTCAATTGTTATAATTTTGAGGTACGACTCTATTCCTTTAAAAAATGGTAAAATCTATTGTTCTGATGGGCTATATGGGCTCTGGTAAATCTGCTGTTGGAAAACGCTTAGCAGCGCTTAAATCCCTTTCATTCATTGACCTTGATGAGTATATCGAGTCTCAGGAAAAAAACACCATTTCTCAAATATTTGAACAAGTGGGAGAATTGTATTTTCGAAAAAAAGAACGCTTCTATCTGGAAAAATTACTTTACAAAGACCCTCAGGCGGTGATCTCATTGGGAGGAGGAACTCCTTGTTACTTTGACAATATCGATTTTGTCGTTCAAAAAAAAGATATCCTTAGTCTCTACCTCAAAACATCCCCCAAGACACTGGCCGGGAGATTGTTTGATCAAAAAGACCATCGCCCCATGATCGCCCATCTGCAAACACCGCAGGAGTTGGAAGAATTTATAGGAAAACATCTTTTTGAAAGGGTACCTTTTTACATCAAGGCCGAACATCACATTACGACTGATCACCACCTTGTAGATGAGTTGGTCAATCGAATAGAAAAGCTACTCGCTTAAATAGACCCCTTCGTTGTTTCCAAACGCTACATCGATATGCTCTTTGATGGAGGTGGAGAGTGAGATTCCTTTGAAATCTCCTTTGATCGGGAAGTTTTTGTGATTGCGATTAACCAAGACAGCGGTTTGTAGCTTTTTTAGTTTGAAGCTCAGAAAATGGGTAACGGCGTAGATCAATGTACTGCCCGTGTTGAGAACATCGTCTACCACCACAACAGAATTATTTTCGCACACTTCTAATTTTTTCGACAAGACAATTGGGTTGATGGGATTTTTTTTGTCCACCTTTATTTCCATAAAAATCACATCTATGTCACTGATCTTCTCCAATTCTTCACGGATTCTTTTGGCCAAAATCACCCCGTTGTGAGCGATGCCTGCCAAAATCAATTGTGAATCCTCGAAATGAGTTTCATAGATTTGGTAGGCGATTCTTTTTACGGTTTTATGGATGTCGTTGGCATCCATTATTTTATTTATATTTTCCTGCATTGTTAGGGAATAACCAATATGATTGCCGAAATATAGGAATAGATTTTTACTTTATTTTGTTCTCTGATAAGTTTTATACTACGATAAGAATCAATGGCATCCTGTGATTATTGTTGATCATCTCTGTCGGAGTCATCAATCTTCAAAATAGTCATCCATTTCCCTGCGGTCTTTTTTGGTGGGCCTTCCGCTTCCCCTTTCTCTTTCCGGGCCTTTGGAGAGGGATTGAAAATTCGCATGATCAAAGGCATCTTTGGGCGTAATGTTTTGTCGATAAATGTCGACCAGTTTAGCTCCCAGTCTGCTCTTGGGAATGTCCATGACTATCAATTCATGCCAAATCTGGTTTTTTCTCACTTTGATTTTGTCTCCGATAAGAACTTCTCTGGATGGTTTTACCAATCGATCTCCAATTCTGACATGACCTTGTTTGCATGCCAAACTGGCTTGATTCCTTGATTTATAATAGCGGAGACACCACAGGTATTGATCAATTCGCATTGTTAAACTTACGATAATTCGATTACAAAAATAAAGTAAAATTGTATCTTGCAAACCAATTTTTTAGGATGAAGTATTTAAGCTATATCTTTTGTGTTTTACTTTTATTAGGCCTTGTTTTGAGTTGCAAGAAAGACTCCGGACCCGAGCCTGTCAGGGAGCTTCAGGAACAAGCCCCAAAAGACGATGAAGCCTTGGTGAGTTATCTTCAAACTCATTTCTACAATTATGAAGAATTTGATGAAGACCCCGATAACTATAAAATAGAAATAAGCATCGACACCATAGCCGATGATAATATCGACAAAACGCCACTTTGGGATCAAGTGCAGACCAAAACCATTGAATTGACCGATAGAAATGACAATAAAGTTCCCAATAAAATCTACTTTTTAGAAGTTAGAGAAGGGGTAGGAGAAAAACCAAGCCGGATGGATTCTACTTTTGTAACCTATAAAGGGACGTTATTAAACAGAAAAGTTTTTGATAGCAGAGAATTACCGCTATGGTTTGATTTGACAGATGTTATTCGTGGATTTAGAGAGTTTTTACCGGAATTAAAGGCCGGAGATCATACATTGAATAATGATGGCACCTATGATTTAGATAACTATGGTCAGGGAATGTTTTTTATTCCTTCTGCATTGGGTTATTATGCTCAAAACCTTTTGTCCATTCCCAAATACTCTCCTTTGGTATTTTCTGTTGCCTTACATAAAGTAAACCCTGCTGACCATGACAACGATGGTATTTTGTCCATCAATGAAGATCCCGATGGTGATGGTAACCCATTCAATGACGATACGGACGAGGATCGGATTCCCAACTATAGGGATAGTGACGATGATGGAGATGGAACCCTCACCAAAAAAGAATATGATCGGGACGGGGACGATGTTCCGGACGATGATGATAATGATGGAATTCCGGATTATCTAGATCAAGACAACACCTAATTCAGTTTAAAAGAAACCCCCAGTGTGAATTGGCTGGGTTGGGTATTAATTTTTCCCTCAATGGGGACACCCGCTTGAGACAATAATTTACTTTCCATGGCCGATAGGCCCTTTTCGTAACGCAAATCAATTCCAAAGGGACCCAATTTCAAACGGCTACCGATGTGTAAACCACAGGTCATTTTGTTTTTGATTTCCTCCAGCTTCAGATCATTGCTTTTTTGTGAAAGGTTATAAAAGGCAGTTGGCCCTAAAAATATACTTACCGGCCCCAATAGGGTTAAACCGAAAGATACCGGAAGTTCAATTCTGGAATTATCAATCAAATTATTTTCAAATTGGCTGCTGACTTTGGTGTATTGCAATTCGGGTCTTAAGTAAAGGATCAAAAAATCAACTTCAGTGTACACCCCCAAATGAAAGCCCGTTTTTCCATCTAATGGGCCTTGTTTTTGGAGTTGATCGGCAATCAGTACAATGTCCCCTGAGGAGTCCAAGTTGACACCTCCTTTGAGGCCAAACTTTATTTGCGAAAACGAAAACTTTGCGCTAAAGAGCAGTAGGAAGAATATGGGGTATGATTTCATATTTAAAACTATGAAATTATTTTCTATTCATTACCTTTTTGCAAGCTGATATTATGGCATTTTTATTCAAACCGTACTTTTCCATCAATTGAGCCGGGGTTCCGGATTCACCAAAGGTGTCTTTGGTGGCAATGAACTCCTGAGGTGTGTGGAGTTCCAAGGCCAGTGCTGCGGCAATACTTTCCCCTAAACCTCCCAAATAGTTGTGTTCTTCGGCAGAGACAATACAGCCTGTTTTTTGAACCGAAGAGACAAGCAGTTCGGTGTCCAGCGGTTTGATGGTGTGTATGTTGACGACTTCAGCAGAGATACCTTCGGCTTCCAGCGCTTCTGCAGCCTGTAAAGCTTCCCAGACTAAATGACCGGTAGCAACAATGGTCACGTCATTACCGGGGTTTAATACAATCCCTTTGCCTATTTCGAAGGGGATTTCATCGGTGATAAAATTGGCTACCTTGGGACGTCCAAAACGGAGGTAAACAGGGCCTTGGTGGTCTGCAATGGCGATCGTCGCCGCTTTGGTCTGATTAAAATCACAAGGATTGATCACTGTCATACCGGGCAACATTTTCATCAGGCCGATGTCTTCCAAAATCTGGTGGGTAGCCCCATCTTCTCCCAGTGTTACTCCCGCATGCGAGGCACATATTTTTACATTTTTTCCTGAATAGGCTATGGATTGCCGAATTTGGTCGTAAACCCTTCCTGTAGAAAAGTTGGCAAATGTACCCGTAAAAGGGATTTTTCCTCCTATGGTCAAACCTGCGGCAATGCCCATCATATTGGCTTCGGCAATTCCTATTTGGAAAAACCGTTCCGGATTTTCGTCGATAAATTCTTGCATCTTCAGTGACCCTATCAGGTCAGCACAAAGGGCAACGACCTTGGGGTTCGTTCTTCCAAGTTCAGCCAAACCGGCGCCAAAACCCGAGCGGGTGTCTACCTTACCTTGATCCGTATATTTTTTCATGAATTTTTGCTGTTCCTAAATTAATAATCCCCTAATGTCTGTGGGTTTTGAGATAATGCGACTTGCAGTTGTTCATCATTGGGTGCCTTTCCATGCCAGGCGTGGGTGTGCATCATATAATCTACACCATTGCCCATTTCTGTATGCATGATGATGACAACAGGTTGGCCTTTTCCCGTTTTGGTTTGGGCTAGTTTCAACGTTTCTATAATGGATTTAAGGTCGTTTCCTTCCTCAAGCAGAAGGACTTCCCAACCGAATGCTTCAAATTTTTGGGCAATGTTCCCCATGGGCAAAACATCGTCTGTTGAACCGTCGATCTGTTTTCCGTTGAGATCTACCGTGGCAATTAAATTGTCCACTTTTTTTCCTGCTGCATACATTATGGCTTCCCAGTTTTGACCCTCTTGTAATTCGCCATCGCCCATCAGGGTAAAAACGGTTTTATCGTCATTGTTTAATTTTTTGGAAAGTGCGGCACCAATAGCTACCGACAAGCCTTGACCCAAGGAGCCCGAGGCAACTCTCACGCCGGGAAGTCCCTCGTGGGTAGTGGGGTGTCCTTGTAATCTGGAATCAATCAAACGGAAAGTTTGAAGCTCCTCAACAGGGAAATAGCCCTTGCGTGCCAAAACACTATAAAATACCGGAGAAATGTGACCGTTTGATAGAAAAAATAAATCTTCGTTGGCGCCATCCATGTCAAAATCCTCTTTGAGTTTCATGACCTCATAATAGAGCGCAACAAAAAATTCTGTACAGCCAAGTGATCCTCCGGGATGTCCTGAATTCACCTTGTGAACCATACGCAAAATGTCTCTTCTTACTTGAAAAACAAGATTGTTCAAAAAATTAAAGTCCGGCATTGTGATAAATTTTCAGGGCAAAAGTAAGCTTTCAAGCTTTAGCCACAAAGTAGTGAGAATCATTTTGTTTAAAAATAATTTTTTTAAAGGTTTTAGATCGCAGATGAAGCAGAATCATTTCCCAGTATATTATATTTGCAGCTACTTTTAGGCATGAAATTCAATTTAATTCAAACAGATCCGTCCTCATCGGCCAGAGCCGCCACTTTGTCTACCGACCACGGAAATATTGAAACACCTATTTTTATGCCGGTGGGCACAGCAGCTACCGTAAAGGGTGTGCATCAGAGGGAATTGAAGCAGGACATCCAGCCGGATATTATCTTGGGGAATACCTATCATCTTTACCTTAGACCCGGTACAGAAATTCTTCAACAAGCAGGGGGGCTCCACCAATTTATGAATTGGAAATCTCCCATACTGACTGATTCCGGTGGCTATCAAGTCTATTCTCTTTCA
>CAJXEG010000095.1 GCA_913052425.1 uncultured Flavobacteriaceae bacterium
ACCTTAAAACCCGAACCCTAACCGCCATTTTGTTCCTCATTCAAAGGGGTTTGGCTGCCGGAATCACCATCTACGCCCCGGCCATCATATTGAGTGTAGTCTTGGGATGGAACCTTAAACTACTGGTGGTCGTCATCGGTTTGTTGGTAGTGTTTTATACCCTGATCGGTGGGACGCAGGCTGTTAATATCACCCAAAAACAACAGATGTTAATCATCTTCTCGGGAATGATAGCTGCCTTTATTTTTATAGTAAAAGGGCTCCCCGAAACACTTTCTTTCTACAATGCTCTTCGATTGGCGGGCTTGAATGATAAAATGAATGTCCTCGACTTCAGTCTAGACCCCAACAATCGCTATACCTTTTGGAGTGGGATCACAGGAGGGTTGTTTTTGGCCCTGTCCTACTTCGGCACGGATCAAAGCCAGGTGCAACGCTACCTTTCTGGAAAATCCTTGGCCGAAAGTCAAAGGGGTTTGATCATGAATGGTTTTTTAAAAATCCCCATGCAGTTTTTCATACTACTGATCGGAGTCTTGGTCTTTGTCTTTTTCCAATTCGAAAAAGCCCCCCTCCATTTCAATCCCTACGCCTCAGAAAAAATAAAAGCCACGGAGGGAAGTGATAAGTTCCAAGCCCTTGAAATCGTAAACGACATCATTTACCAAGAAAAACAAAAACAACTTCAAAAAGAAGATTTTTTCTCTAATACAGCCTCTCAAGAAAAATACCTCCAATTGGAAAAACAAGCCCAAAGGAACCGGGCCGCGGCCAAAAAAATCATCGAAGCCAACCAACCTCAAGTTGAATCCAACGACAAGGACTATGTTTTTATCTATTTTATTTTAAATTACATGCCACAAGGCTTGATCGGACTGCTGCTGGCGGTGATACTATCGGCTGCCATGAGCTCTGCTGCCTCTGAGATCAACGCCCTCTCTGCGACTACGGTGGTTGACTTATACAAACGTTTCAATGGCACTGGGGAAGAAAAGCATTACGTATGGGCAGGAAAAGGATTTACCCTGCTTTGGGGTGTCATTGCCATTGCATTTGCCCTGGTGGGGAATCTCTTTGAAAACCTGATCCAATTGGTCAACATCATCGGCTCCCTTTTTTACGGTACCATTCTGGGTATTTTCCTGATCGCCATATTTATAAAAACCATCAGGGCCAATGCAGTATTCTATTCTGCTATTTTGAGTGAAATCCTTGTATTGGTGATCTATAGCCAAGAATGGGTAAGCTTCCTTTGGCTCAATGTAATTGGGGCTGTACTTACCGTTTTGACGGCTATAATCCTGCAACCCATTGGTAAAAAATAGTTTTTTTGTTAAACGGGTTTAATCGTAATTTTTAACTTAATTGTAATCTACTTAGATGTCCTAAATCTTGTAATGCCGTGAAAAATTTATTTAGAGTCTTAATACTGTTTATTGTTGGCTTTCTATTTGGCTTTTTTTCTGATAAAATCTTCGAAATAAATCAATCACAACCCATTCATATTCATAGAGTGGGTCACATCCAGGTACTAGACTCCCTTGCCATCAATGGTGCGTTAATTTCAGACTTTTACAAAGGGGCCTACCACACCTATTCCAGTGCTGCACCCAAAATTTACTATGGAAGTAAATATCAATTTCGTAAAAGGATCCTTGAAAAATTTAACTCTTCAAATTTTACGGAAAGTGGATACCTGACATAGAGGTTCTTTATCAATCCTAAAAGTGAGGTTTTTCTTTATAAGATCATCGAAATGGATTTAAAGCTTCAATCCACAGACTTAAACGATGAGTTAGTAAATGAGCTTAAAAACTTAAGTTTTAGCCCTATAAACTGGAATCCCTATCTGGATGACAATCACAATTACTATATGCATTTAACCTACAGAATTGAAAATGGTAAAGTCACTGAAATTATTCCTTAGCTTGATCTTTTTGTGCGGCTGTTCAGAAGATACCTTAACTCAGGGTCAAAAGATTAAATTGGCGGAAAAGAAATGGCAGGTCATTGATTATTACCAAAAACACATTGATAAGGTAAGCCAAGATTTTGGAGAAGATTGGGTGGAACCCGATGCCTTTCTCAATCTCGGAGTGGCATATTTGAAAAATCAACAATATGAATTGGCCAAGGAACAATTGACAAAGGCATTAGATATTACAATGGTCAATCAGCTGAAACAAATATTATTGGGCTGTATATAAAAATCATAAAGGACATCAGGACAAAGCCTTGAAATGGATCAATGAAAGTATTGAAGACTTTTTAGCAGGCTACTCCAAAAATCGACCTTACAATGAAGAAATCGGACAAATGTATTTGGAGCAACTCAAAGCTTTTAAATACAAATTATTAAATAAAA
Organism: uncultured Flavobacteriaceae bacterium; assembly: GCA_913052425.1. The sequence continues at coordinate 2,366 of CAJXEG010000095.1, forward strand.
AACCCCTCCTGTACGGACGGGCTGATCTGCACCATTGAAAAAGACTATTTACTCCATTCCGCAATAGATGCTTTATTCATAATGACATAGTCTTTGTTACCGGCTTTTTCGGCCAGTTCCAATGATGTTTTAACGGCTTTTAGCGCAGCTTTTTTATCATTGCGTTTGGCCAGTATCAGGGCATATTGACGGTACATCCAATAGGCGGGTTTTTCGCGCATCTCCAATGCTTTTTCTATCCATTTTTGAGCCTTTTTAAAGTCTTTATTCTCTTCCAGATAGTAAACGGCAGCTTGATAATAATCGCCCGATTTAGGTTCTCCATTAAGGGTTTTTTCAATACTTTCCAATGCTTTGGTTTGTGTAGGTACTTTTATAGTAATGGCCACCAGTGTATGTTCCCAAATCAGGTTTAGCGTGGCTCCATTACTGTTCAAGTCAGAAAATGAGATGGTAAATGTCTCTACCATAGGCCCAAAAGATTCCGAAGGAACCGTTACAGCCAGTACCACTTGATCCGCCTCCCAATTAGCGGAAGCATTCCCCATATTGTTTTTCTTGTAAAAATAAACCTCCCATTGATCAGCAGAGGGACGGGTATATAAAGCGTATTTCCCTGCAGCTAGGGGTTTACCCGCAACGTCCACAGCATCCGAAAAAGAAACGGTGGTATTCTTGTTGGCCCCTGTTCTCCAGATGTCGCCATAACGAACCAAACCTCCCATAATATCTCTTCCTCTTGCAGAGGGACGTGAGTAGTCCACCTCGACTTGAGTCAATCCCAATTGTTGGGAAATTTTTCCTCTAGGACTCGCCGGAGGGGTAGTAACCTGAGCATAAGCCCCCACAAAATAAAAATTAAAAAGCAAAAAGTAATAAGTAAGTCTCATGATATATTTTTTTCAAATTTATAAAACAACTTTCAAATACAAATTCTTTATAAGATGTTTATATATTGTTTAATATTTTGTAAAAATCATTAAACAATTACTATCTTTGTAATAGAATTTTGTTATGAAATTATATCGACTACACGAGGTTCAAAACTTGCCCATCAGTATGGACCAAGCTTGGCAATTCCTCAGTAACCCCAAGAACTTAAAAACCATCACCCCCGACTACATGGGGTTTGAAATATTGGGAGGTGACGAAAAAATGATGTATCCAGGACAGATCATCAAGTACATTGTCACCCCTGTAATGGGCATCCCAACCCAGTGGGTAACAGAGATCACTCATGTCAAGGAAGGGGAATATTTTGTTGACGAGCAAAGGTTTGGCCCCTATGCCTTATGGCATCACAAACATTTTATCCGACCTATGAAAAATGGGATAGAGATGGAAGATATTATTGACTATAAAATACCTTTTGGAATATTGGGACAAATGTTACATCCCATAATCGTCCAACCCAAACTTAAAGAAATATTTAATTACCGACAAAAGAAATTAGTGGAGTTGTTCGGAGAATACAAAAGCTAAAATGAGAAAAAACATATTGATTGTAGGAGGTAGTTCGGGCATCGGCTTATCATTGGTCAAACAATTACAGTTCGAACATAACCTTATTGTAGCCAACCGAACCAATGAAGCATTAAATGGACTATCGGTCGACTTCATACCCTACGATGTGGAAAATGGCGAATTGGAGGTCTCCAGTCTACCAGAAACCCTCCATGGGTTGGTTTATTGTCCGGGTACCATCAACCTCAGACCATTTAAGGGTCTAAAACCGGAAGTCTTTTCCAGAGATTTTTCAATCAATGTGATGGGAGCGGTCAAGACCCTCCAAGCTGTTTTGGGACGATTACAAAACAGTGAAGTACCTTCCAGTGTGGTGTTTTTTAGCACGGTAGCTGTACAAACGGGTATGCCTTTTCACTCTTCGGTCGCGGCAGCAAAAGGAGCTTTGGAAGGATTGTCGCGTTCATTAGCAGCAGAACTGGCCCCCAAAATCAGATTTAATGTCATCGCTCCTTCTCTTGTAGATACGCCTTTGGCTGAAAAATTTCTTAACAACGACACCAAAAAAAGCAATGCTGCGGCAAGACATCCCTTGCAAAGGATCGGGAGTTCCGAAGAAATAGCTCAAATGACTGCACTCTTATTAAACGATCACAGCAGTTGGATGACTGCACAAACCCTTACCATTGATGGTGGAATAGGAAGTATAAAAAGTTAATGGTTATGGAAAAGTTCACAATTTTTTGGTTTAGAAGAGACCTCAGAGTAGAGGACAACAGAGGACTTTATGAAGCATTAAGAGGAAAAAATAAAGTCATCCCGATTTTTATCTATGATACAGCAATCATAGACAAACTAACAAAGGATGATCACAGACTAACATTCATTCAAAACGCCTTGGGTGGCATCAATAACGCTATGAAGGGGAACAGATGCACGGTTGGAATTTATCGGGGCACTCCCAAGGCTATTTTTAAACAAATCATTCGAGAATTTCCCATCGATAAAGTCATCACTAACCATGACTACGAACGCTATGCCATCGAACGTGATGAGGAAATCAGAACTCTTCTCAAAGCAGAGGGAATCGACTTTGCTACCTACAAAGATCAAGTCATTTATGAAAAAAAAGAAGTGGTCAAAGACGATGGAAAGCCCTATGTGGTCTATACCCCCTACTCCAGAAAATGGAGAACTAAATTCGGGGAAGAAGGGATAAAAAACTATCCGTCGGAAGACCATTTAGATAAACTATACACCGACAAGCCTCTCCCTCAAATATTTCTACATGAAATGGGTTTTGAAATTTCAAAATTGGTTCCAAAAAAATTCAGATTTGATAAAAATGTAATTGACCAATACGAGGAAACCAGAAATTTCCCTGCTATAGACTCCACCTCACGATTGGGGGTTGAGTTGAGATTTGGTACCCAAAGCGTGAGGAAATTGGTCGCAAAAAGTGCTGAGAGAGAAAATCCAACTTTTTTGAAAGAATTGATCTGGAGGGAATTCTTTATGCAAATTCTCTGGCATTATCCACACACAGAGGATCAGTGTTTCAAAAAGCAATACGATCGAATCGAGTACCGCAATGACGAAAAAGAATTCGA
>CAJXEG010000096.1 GCA_913052425.1 uncultured Flavobacteriaceae bacterium
AATGCAAAAATTCATGGCCGACAAAAAGATTTCTGGAGCAGTAACTCTGGCTTATCACAAAGGGAATATCATCCACCACCAGGCAACAGGGTTCGCCAATATCTCTACTCAAGAGAACATGACTACTGAAAGTCTTTTTCGAATAGCCTCTCTAACAAAAAACGTAACCGCTATTTCAGTAATGATTCTTCAGGATAGAGGTAAACTAAGTGTTAACGATAAAGTATCCAAATACATTCCTGAATACGCCAATTTAAAAGTCAAAGACTCGAACCAATTAGCCAACCTCAGAATTCGCCACCTTATGAGCCATACATCCGGTATAATTCTACCTAGAAATGACGAAGGAAGTATGAGCTTAAAACAAGTTGCTGTTGCCGGCACATCCAAGCCTCTTATCTTTACTCCTGGCTCCCAATGGAAATACAGTCGTGGGCTAGACGTCTGTGCTTACATTGTTGAAAAAGTTTCAGGTTCTCGTTTTTCTGACTTCCTGAACAAAGAGATTTTCGTGCCCCTCCAAATGAAAGACACTGGTTTCTACCTGAATGAAGAACAAGTCAAAAGACTTGTTATCGCCTATCAACCTTCGAAAGATGGAAAGCATATTATTCCAAGTACTTTAGAAAGGCTGGTCAAGCCACCTGTAGGAAAGTTCACACCAGGGCCATCTGGTGGTTTAATCTCTTCTGCTCAAGATATGGGAAGGTTCTACCAAATGCTCTTAAATGGTGGCGAGCTGGATGGAAAAAGAATCATTTCAGAAACCTCTGCTAAAAAAATCAGACAAAGCCAAACTGGAGAAAACAAAGCCGGTTTTGTTCCCGGAAGTGCCTGGGGATTAGGATTTGGACTGGTTCAACAACCTGAAGGTGTAAGTGCAATGTTAAATAAAGGCTCTTTTGGACACGGAGGGGCTTTTGGAACTCAAGGCTGGGTCGATCCAATTACTGAAACTGTATATGTTCTCATGATACAAAGAACAAAGTTCGGTAACAGTGATGCTTCAGATATTCGTCGAGGGTTTCAACAGGCTGTCGCAGACGGGATTAAGTAAAAAAGAAAAGCGACGCTAACTCCCGGTCTCCTGAAATCGTTTTTACTTCTTCTTTTTCTTATTGGTTGGTGCCTTAAGTTGGCGCAATAAGCGCTTCGCGGGTGATAAGGGATATCGATTGTTTTCAATGTTGAGAACTGGGTTCTAAGAATACCACGGGTTTTTACCTCCACAGAAAAACTATTCTACAAAACCCACCCCTTGATTGTGTTTGGAGTTGTTTTCCATGGGGCTAAATATACCAGTAAATTGATAAAGTCTCTAATAGTTATAAAAACGGGGCGAACAACCTAATCTGTATTTTACGTTGATTTTGCATATATTTATTTAAAACCATAAAAATTAATTACTAAAGCTTAATTATGGTAGGCAGGTACTCCATCAAATTTTTAATTCTTTTCTTTTTGTTATTATCGTGTAAAACTGAAAATAGCATTGAAAAACATTCTTCAACAGCTGATGAACAAGGCATTGAATTTAGTGTCAATGCTTTTTCTTTTCATGACCTGCTAACAACCACTTACCCTCAAAACAACGAGCAAGTTTTTTCGCTTTTAAATCTTCTTGATTGGTTTCATTATAAAAAAATTAAAGCCATTGATCCAACAGGTTATTATTTCCCGGGATATCCCAATCCTCCCTCTGATGCGTTCATCCACAAGTTTACAAGCAAAGCAAAAAAATACGGGATCAAAATAAGCGGTACTGGAATAAGAAATGATTTTGCTCATCCAGATCCTAAAGTTAGAGGTGAAAGTATCAAAAGGGCCATTGCCTGGTTGGCCGTGGCATCAAAACTGGAAGCCCCTGTATTGAGGTGTTTTGCTGGAAAAATACCAAAAAGTGTCAATGAAGCTTGGGAAAAAACGGCAGACAGGGTCATTGAATCTGTCAGAGAATTGATCCCCTATGCAAAAAAATATGGGGTAAAAATTGGAATTCAGAACCATGGTGACGTTTTGAGGACTGCAGATCAATGTGCTTATATTTTAAATCAATTGGATTCCGAGTGGGTAGGTCTTGTTTTGGATACAGGTCACTTTCACACAAACCACCCCTACAAAGACATCGAAGAAATGGTGCCTTATGCTGTTAACTGGCAAATCAAAGAATATACCGATGGAAGTAAACGTGAAGTAAAAATGGACTACAACAAAATTATTGACCTTATTATTTCAGTGGGATACAAAGGGTTTGTTCCCGTTGAATCTTTAAAAAAGAAAAATGAACCTTATGATCCTTTTGAAAGAGTAGAAAAAATGTTGGTAATATTGAATCAGGAAGTAAAACAATTCAATTCAAATTTAAAATGATCATAACATAAAATATTAAATTATGAGATTTATCAAGTCTTTAACTGTTATTTTCTGGATCGCCGTCAGCTTTTCTCCTACAACAGCACAAATTCATTGGAAAGAGGTAAAAACGGTAGAGGATTTTTACGAAGCCTATCCCGAACGTTTAATTTTTATGTTCGATCAAATTAATCTCGACAGAAAAGGATTAGAGTCGGTAAAACAATATCACGACAAACAAAACTATGTAGCAGCCTCAATAGCCCTGCTGGATTATTATAAAAAAAGTAAAACTGTTAAGAAATACAGAAAGTCCCAGCCCCCAATAAGTTCATCAAAAATCGCAGCAGCAGACACCATTCTAAGTAATATTTTTGAAGTTCAAAATGTAAAAGGTAAAATTCCCATTCTAAAAGATGGACATCGCGCCTGGGGTTACAAAGGCCCCAACAACGACCTTGAATGGGCATGGCTTTCTAATCGCCACAGTCAGCTGTATACCGTTTTTAAAGCCTATATGGAAACTGGAAATCCGATATATGCCGAATATGCAGATGAATTCCTGCGTGATTTTATCATCAATAGCTGGCCATATCCTAATAGTAAAATAAATAGTAAAGGATTGGTATGGAGGGGACTGGAAGTTTCGTTTAGGGCCAAGAAATGGAGTGAAATTTTTTACACCTCTTTAGGAATAGAATATTTTAATCCTGCCACCCAACTGATGATCCTTGCCAGTCTCCCCGAACACGCACATTACAATCGTCATTTCCATTCCAAAAAAGGGAATTGGCTGACCATGGAAATATCGGCACTAACCAGTGTTGCAGCCTATTTTCCTGAGTATAAAAAATCTTCGCAATGGATCAACTATTCCATCGATCAGATGTTGGCCAGTATGAAAAAACAAATATATCCGGACGGTGTTCAAACAGAATTGGCTTCTCATTACCACAATGTTTCGCTTCACAATTTTGAACTCTTCTATGCTATCTGTAAAGAAGTTGGGAAAACCCTCCCCCAAGAGTATGAGAAAACACTCATCAAAATGTTTGATTATACTGCTAAAAACATGCGCCCCGATGGCAGTAGGGTCCTCAACAATGATTCTGATCGGGGCAATGGAACAGACAACAACCGAGCTATTATTCTAAACGCCCTCAAAAAATTCGATAGGCCCGAATGGAAATACATAGCCACCAATGGAAAATCAGGATCAAAACCCCTACAGCCATCGTTCTTTTATCCTTGGGCAGGGCAGCTTATCTCCAGAAGTGGATTTGACACCCAAGCCCACTGGTCGTTTTTTGATGTGGGCCCCTGGGGAACAGGACATCAACACCAGGACAAACTCCACCTGTCCGTAACTGCTTTTGGTACCGACTTTTTGGTGGATTCTGGGCGTTTTGCCTACCGCGGTTCAGTAGCAGATCAATACAGACCATACGCCAGAAGCAGTGCTGCGCATAACTTGGTTTTGATCGATGATAAAAATCAAAATCCTGGTCCCACAGAAGTAAAAAATGCACTGGACAACACCCATTTCAAAATTCACAAGGATTATGATTACGCCTACGGAGACTTTAATGACTTTGAAAATTTATCGGGTAGTGCCCAACATACCAGAGCTGTTTTTTATCTCAGAAATGGGTTTTGGTTGGTAGCGGACAAAATTAAAACCGATCGCCCAAGAGCGCTAAAATTTTTGTGGCACTGGCATCCCGACGTAAAAATCATACAAGGGAAGAAAAATATTAAAGGCCGCCATAAAAACGGGACGCTAAGTTTGACTGCTTTAAGCGATCAAATTTTTAAGATATCAGAAATAAAAGGACTATTAGAACCCAGTGTTCAAGGTTGGTATAGTCCTGAATACAACATTTATGCACCCAATAGCGTGACAGAATTTTCTACGAATATAGACCAGGAGCAACATTTCTTATGGTTGATTGTTCCTGAGTCAGAGGATTCTTCTGCCCTTTCAATGGATAAGATAAAAACCCACGAAGACCATTTTAAAATAGAATTCACCTTCAACGGTCAAAAAAAGAAACTGGTTTTACCTTTTGAGGATGCCACCAAGGTCGATTTAAATTAAAAAAGGGAATGTTACCTAATATATTACAAACCTAAAAGATGGGGTGAATAATGGGGTTTTAAACTTCAAAGACTAGTCCATGAATAGTGAAAACACTTGGGGTTGGGTGAAGTCTACCAAGCGGTTTCCCCACCCCAGACCCTTACTTTCCAGTAATAGGTTTTTCCTGGCTTGAGTCGTTTTCCTTTGTATTCGATTGCAGTTGAAGCGGTCGAAACTACGCGCTCGCTGTCCCATAAATCACCATTGTTTCCTTCTATAGTCTCAGCATTTGAAGCCACTAAAATCTGTTAAGCAGTAGATGATAAATATTTAATAGAGTCTTCCCAAGACTCTACTAAAAAAGACGTAGGGATAGTTTATAATAATAGAGTTTTTTATTTGGTTATATAATTTGAATGATTGCGTTAGATAACCAATCCAAACCACCTCAACCAAATAAAACCACTTCTTTAAAACCCACCCCACCTTCAGGTAATCAAATAGGATTGAAAGTTTTTAGGGTTTGAATTATTGTAGCCGTACAATAAAAAATAAAAAATCCCTAAAGTATTGATTTAAAATATTCTAGGGATTATATAAGTGGAGTCGGCGGGAATCGAACCCGCGTCCAAACAAGTCACAACCGAGCTTTCTACAGGTTTAGTTCTCGTTTGTTTTTCGAGGTATCAGTGACCGAAAACCGCCCGAGATACCCTTATCATCTTTATTGAAAAACACTACCGATGCCATAGCATTTCGATGTTGACATTTATGGTGCCTCCATACCGATCGCCGTCAACAAGAGCTATCGAGAGACATCCGGCTTCCCGACCTGGTCAGGACTAGGCAAAGACTTACTATAATTCAGTCGATTATGCAGCTAGAGCGTAGTTATTCTCGCCATTTAAAAGGTTGAAACATAAGATTTACGAGCCGTGTTTCAGTGCTCGACCTGCTTACTCCGTCATGGGAACCTGCTGTCAAAACCAGTCGACCCC
>CAJXEG010000097.1 GCA_913052425.1 uncultured Flavobacteriaceae bacterium
CTAATGCTTTTTAAAGAATAATTTTTTGTTTTAGGGCATAAATCTATCTTTGCTAGCAAATCAAAGCAATGCAGAAAAATTTTGTAGAAGAACTTCGTTGGCGGTGCATGTTACACGACATTATGCCCGAAACAGAGGATCATTTGAACCAACACATTACCTCAGGTTATATTGGTTTTGATCCCACGGCCGATTCCCTACACATTGGCAGCTTGGTGCAAATCATGATATTGATCCACTTCCAAAGAGCAGGCCATCGGCCCATTGCCTTGGTCGGTGGAGCCACGGGTATGATTGGCGATCCCTCGGGCAAGTCCGATGAAAGAAATCTTTTGGATGCCCGGGCATTGCAAAAAAATGTTGACGGCATCAGAAACCAATTGCAAAAATTTCTGGATTTTGATCCTGCAAACCCTATGGCAGCTCAGTTGGTCAACAATTATGATTGGACCAAGGACTACAGCTTGATTGACTTTTCTCGCGATATCGGTAAGCACCTTACCGTAAACTATATGATGGCCAAGGACTCCGTAAAAAAACGCCTCGGTAGTGATGCAAAGGTGGGTATGTCCTTTACAGAATTTACCTACCAATTGCTGCAAGGGTATGATTTTTTACACCTCTATCAAAACATGGACTGCAAGCTGCAAATGGGCGGTAGCGATCAATGGGGGAACATCACCACTGGAACAGAATTGATCCGGCGCAAGTTGGGCGGCAAAGCCTATGCCATTACCTGTCCCTTGATCACCAAAGCCGATGGAACTAAATTTGGAAAAACAGAAGGCGGCAATGTTTGGCTGGACAAGACCCGAACCTCTCCATACAAGTTTTACCAGTACTGGTTAAACGCCTCCGATGACGATGCCGAGAACTACATCAAAATCTTTACCCTTTTGGACAAGGCTACCATAGAAGACTTGATCCGGCAACACCAACAAAGCCCTCATTTGAGGTTGTTGCAAAAAACCATTGCCGAGCAGGTGACCCGTATGGTGCATTCCGAGGAAGATCTACAAAAAGCCATTCAGGCCAGTCAAATCCTTTTTGGTCGATCTACGGCTGAAGATCTAAAAAAGCTCGACCGCCAAACCTTTTTAGAGGTTTTTGAAGGCGTACCTCAGGCGGAGATTAGCCTTTCTGATTTAAATCAAGGCATTGATATGATCGGCTTGTTGGCCGCCAAAACATCTTTTCTAAAATCCAATGGTGAAGCCCGTAGGGCCTTGGGCGAAAACTCAATTTCGGTCAATAAAACCAAGGTAGACGAAAGTTACCACATCGGTTCATCGGATTTGATCGACGATCAATACATTTTACTGCAAAGGGGTAAGAAAAATTACTTTATCGTAAAGGTAGTCGCCTAGACGACCATCAAATTGCATCCCCTGATCTCTGAGGCGTCCAAACGGCCCAACACTTCGAAGCGCGAATGAGAATGCACTTTGGCCAGGTCTTCGCTGGCGATAAAGGCACAGCTGTCGCGGTTGGCCAAGTCAATGATGTTCAATCCGCCGCTTTGTCCCCTGGGCAATTGGCTAAAAGGATCCTGATTTTCTCTTGCGGCCACTCGCATCCATGGTGGGCATTCAAAAATCCCTTCCCCTTTGGAATAGGCTTGGGACAGTAATTCGGTCATTCCGTATTCCGAGTGTATTTTGGGTACTCCAAAACCCTTTTTCAGTTGTTCGTGCAAGGCCTCTCGGGTCAATTCTTTTCTCCTGCCCTTCATCCCACCGGTTTCCATGATCCATGTGTGCTGCAAATCAAAGAAATACTGCTCGACCAAATCCAACAGGGCAAAGGAAACCCCCAACAACAATGTTTTTTGTCCTTTTTCTTCCAGTTGGTGGAGCTTTTCTTTTAGTGCCTCCCATTGATTGAGGTAAAAACCGCTTTCAGGCTGTTGGCTATTGCGGATCATGTCATCGGCCATATAGATCAGGGAAGAACCCTCCCTTTCCATATAGGAAGGCAACAAGGCCAGGACTGTGTAATCCTCTATGGTGCCAAAAAAATATTCAAACCCCTTTCTGAAGCTCATTTGATAATCCTCCAGTTGGCGGTAATAATGCTTTGAGGGAGTTCCGCCTGTGGTGGTACTGGAACTGAAAAAGGGAGCATCTATTGCTTGGAAGCAACAAACCTTTTTTGATTTAAAAAATGAAATGGGCAGGTGGGGAATGTCATTTACTGCGGTGACTTCAGCCGGGTGACAATTGATCAGATCACAAAAAGATCGGTAAACATCATTGTTTTCATACTGAAAGTAAAAGGTCTTAAGGGCCAAAGCCTCAAAGGCAGATTGGCTGTCGATTTCCCAAAAGTTTTCCAAATCTTCGATTGTCATCTTTTCGCCTTCATCAGGGCACAACCAAACGATTCAATCCCTGTTGGCCTCCTTGTTTGATTTTTACAATGTAGATTCCACTGTTAAGGTTGTTGGGCATCACATAATTCTCATAAGTGGTGGTTTGAAAAACCACCTCACCCAATATGTTAAGAATCATGATGTTCTTTATATCAGTAGGGGGGGAGACAATATGAAGCTTACCCCCTGTGTAGGGATTGGGATACAACTGAAAGTTTAATTTTTCTCCGGATAAATCATTCAAAACTCCTCCCTGTGCATTTTGTTGTGCAGTGACAAAATGAATGGACATGACCGTTAATAAGAGCAGTACGATGCGCAAAGACAGTTTTTTAAAACATAAAATTTAATCAAATTTAATAAAATAAATGGCGATTGCGATTTGTCAACCCTTACAATATGATTTTTTACCCATCAATGGGATTAATCTTTATATTAGTAAAATATAATTCAAGATGAAGAAAAAGGATATCAGGATTTTGTTGGTGGATGACGAACCCGATGTCATTGAGATCATTAAATACAACCTAGAACAAGAGGGTTACAACGTCAAGACAGCCTCCAATGGGAAAGAGGCCCTAAAAAAAGCCCAAAAAAACACCCCTCATTTGATCATCATGGATGTGATGATGCCCGAAATGGACGGTATCGAAGCCTGCGAGCATTTGCGCAGCGACACCACTTTTAACGATACCATCATCATGTTTCTCACCGCCAGGGGTGAAGATTATTCTTACGTGGCTGCTTTTGATGCCGGTGCAGATGATTATGTCACCAAGCCCATCAAACCCAAGATCATCCTCTCCAAAGTCAAAGCCCTGTTGCGCCGCCTAAAAAAAGTGGAGGTAAACCAATACAAAATTCAAGTGGGCAAACTGATCATCGACAAAGAACAATACGAAGTCAACCATAAAGGGAAAACCTTTTCTCTGCCCAGAAAAGAATTCGAACTCCTATACCTTTTGGCTTCCAAACCCGACAAGGTGGTCAAAAGAGAAAAAATTATGGAAATAGTTTGGGGAAGCGAAGTGGTGGTTGGCGATAGAACCATAGACGTACACATCCGAAAACTGAGAGAAAAAGTGGGCGATAAGTATTTTAAGACCGTCAAAGGGGTGGGGTACAAATTTGTTAAACCCTCCAAATAATTCCTGTGCTGAGGATAAAGAATTTTAGAGTAGCCTTGCGACTGTCGACCATTTTGGTCACATTATTGGCTTTGATGCTCTGCCTTTTATTTTTTGTCATCGGCCAACCACCCGATACAGAGTTACTTATTCTGTTATTTTTTCTGCTTTTATTTTTCTTTATTTTTTCTGTTTTTCTCATTCATTACAGGATCGAAAGGTTTATCCTCAATAAGATCAAGGGCATCTACAACGACCTTTCTCCCTCGGGGGTATCGATGAGTCAGCAAATCGTTCAATCCGATATGGAGGCCCTGAGAGAGAGTGTACAGAAATTTGCAGACGACAAAAAATTAGAAATTGAGACCCTTAGAGAAAAGGAGGACTACCGCAAGGAATTTATCGGCAATATTTCACACGAACTGAAAACCCCTTTATTCACCATACAGGGTTATGTACTTACGCTGCTTGAGGGGGCCATCAGGGACAAAAACGTCAGGGAGAAGTACCTCAAAAGAACGGCCAAGGGAGTGGAGCGTTTGATCTATGTTGTCAAAGATTTGGATTTGATCACCCAATTCGAATCTGGGATCAAGACCATTGACAGGAGTTATTTCGACATCAAACAACTGGTAGAAAATGTTTTTGATTTGCTGGAAATGCAAGCCATTAAAAATAAAATTTCCATAGGTTTTGCCCGGGAATACCCCCAGTCTTTCCCCGTTTTTGCCGATGAGGAAAGGATACAGCAAGTGTTGACCAATTTGATCATCAATTCGCTTAAGTATGGTGTAAAAAACGGAAAAACAGAAGTGAGCTTGGAAGAACTGAGCGAAGAAAAGATATTGATCAAGATTTCCGACAATGGGGAAGGGGTAGCAGAGGAGCATTTGCCACGTCTTTTTGAACGCTTTTATCGGGTTGACAAATCGGGTAATCGCAAAGCAGGAGGCTCCGGCTTGGGTCTGGCCATCGTCAAACACATCATTGAGGCGCATCAGGAAAAACTTTTGGTCGAAAGTACCCCCGGGGTGGGTTCCGAATTTTCTTTTACCCTACAGCGGGCCACCAAAGAGGTAAAATTTAATCAGGATTAAATCTCCATTGGCTAACTTTGTCTTTTGAAATTGGGCCATGGGAAGTAAAAACAAACTCAAACGCTTTAAGGAGAACCAAACCTTTAAAAACGTCATTCAGCCTGAGCGTGCGCTTTTGGAAAAAGACGCTTTTGTGCTCAAGGGCCATTGGCATGAGAAGTATTTTAAAAACGACCGCCCCATTGTATTGGAGTTGGGTTGCGGAAAAGGGGAGTACACCCTCCATTTGGCCACCCTAAATCCGAAAAAAAATTTTATAGGGATCGACATCAAAGGTGCGCGATTTTGGAGGGGAGCCAAAACCGCCTTGGAGGAAAAGCGTGAAAATATTGCTTTTGTACGTGCACAGATCGAGTTGATCGACACCCTTTTTGCCGCCGATGAGGTGGCCGAAATATGGATTACCTTTCCCGATCCACAGATCAAGTTCAAAAGAAGCAAACACCGATTGACCCATCCCGATTTTTTGAATCTGTACCGACAAATATTACAAGCCCAGGGCAGTGTTCACCTCAAAACCGACAGTGAGTTTTTACACGGTTATACTCTGGGGCTGATGCACGATCCGGCCTATCGTCTGAGCTATGCTCACCACGACATTTACAACAATCCACACGCCCCTCGAGCCGCTGTTGCCGTCCAAACGTTTTACGAAAAAATATTTTTGGAGCATAACAAACCCATCACCTACCTTCAATTTCAATTCAACTGATGTCTGCATTTTTTGAACAGGTGTATGCAGTTGTCCAAAAAATTCCTCAGGGGAGGGTCACTTCCTATGGTGCCATTGCCCGTTATTTGGGTCACCCTCAGAGT
>CAJXEG010000098.1 GCA_913052425.1 uncultured Flavobacteriaceae bacterium
TTTTTATTCTTTGCTAAAAAGACTATTTGGTAGCCATAATCACGCCTTGTTTTATCTAAATGATCCTCACAAACATAGAACTCGCAACCCACGATAGGCTTAATTATTTGCTGTGAATTTTTGTTATGTGCAGTTATAGCCTTTAAAAAATGAAATGCTCCCATTAAATTGGCGTGATCTGTTAGTGCAAGGGCAGGCATTTCATGCTTAGATGCAGCTTCAACCAATTGACTGATTCTAGAAGTGGCCTGAAGTACTGAAAACTGACTGTGGTTATGCAAATGAGCAAAAGGAGTGTGTGCTAAGACTCCTTCAACATTAACTTCTTGCTTGATGGGCAAAGATTGACTTCTCTCTATTCTTAATCTTTTTGAAGCCTCTTTTAGATTCTGATGCTTGAGTCCAATTAGTTTAAACGGCGAGTCTTGACTTTTTAAGTCCAATGATTCTTCAGGATAAACCATCGCTTTGGGATGCAACTTATCTTGACGCATCAATTCAAGAAAAGCACGAGAAGTTGCTTCTACATCAGCTGTTGCATTATGTGCTTCTTCAAAACTTTGTTGAAATAAAAAATGATACAGTTCACTTAACGTAGGTAGTTTAAATTTGCCTCCCCGTCCCCCAGGTAGCTGACACAATTGTGCTGTTTCTTCAGTACAAGTATCAACAATAGCATTAGTCTCTAATGGATCTGCTAAACCCGCTCTTAAAAATTCAGCTCCCATAATGTTACGATCGAAGGAAACATTATGCCCTACTATATATTTTGTTTTTTCAAGGGTTGCCTTAAATTCAGATAAAACTTTAGACAAAGGGACCCCTTCTTGTGAAGCTAAATCTGTTGAAATTCCATGTACCTTTTCAGAATCAAAAGGAATAGTGAAGTTGTCTGGTTTAATTAAATAATCCTTGTGCGATACAATTGCTCCATTTGAATCGTGAATTTGCCAAGCAATCTGAATACAGCGTGGCCAATTTTCACTGTCTGTAAGTGGTAGATCCCAGCGTTTTGGTAATCCTGTAGTTTCGGTGTCGAAGATCAAATACATCAAAACTAAAATAACAAAATAATAAAGGGGTTGGAAAAAGAGTTTTACGGACTTATTAACGGTTTGGATATTTTGGTTAATTAATTATTTTCTGATAATTGATAACGGAATATTTGCAATAGATTATGGATATAAATGAAGGTATTTGTACCTTTCCTATGAAAAAGAAAAATGTCTATGCCACTGCTGGAATTCACCTCAAAAGGAATTTACTGTAAACAAGCTAACGTCTATCTCGATCCTTGGCAGGGAGTGGAAAGGGCATTGATATCACATGGACACTCAGATCACGCGCGTTGGGGAAGCAAACACTATATTACTCAAAAAATCAATGTCCCAATAATAAAACATCGTTTAGGGAACATAAGTGTAAGCGGCAAAAAATACAACGACGTCTTTCGAATCAATGGAGTTCAGTTTTCATTCCATCCTGCTGGACATGTGCCGGGCTCTTCTCAAATACGTGTTGAATACAAAGGGGAAGTTTGGGTTTTTACTGGTGATTACAAAATCCAAAATGATGGTATTTCAACCGAGTTTGAAACAGTCCCTTGCCACACCCTTATCACGGAAAGTACATTTGGATTACCAGTTTTTCAATGGGAAGATCCTCAAAAAGTACACGACTGTATCAACCAGTGGTGGGCACAAAATCACGCTGAAAAAACAACTAGTTTATTGATGGGTTACTCCCTTGGCAAAGTACAACGCTTACTAAAACACCTGGATTCTTCAATTAGTAAAATTTACACTCATGGGGCAACAGAACAAATGACTCAAGTTCTTCGTCAGTTTATAGATTTCCCTCGTACAGAGCTCATTACAAGGTATACCACCAAAAAAGAAATTGAAGGAAACTTAGTACTTGCCCCACCAGCGGTATTGGGGAGTGCTTGGGTTAAAAAATTGGGTCTTTTAAGTACTGGTTGTGCCTCGGGTTGGATGGCCTTCCGTGGTGCAAGAAGAAGACGCGCTGTAGATCGTGCCTTCGTTTTGTCAGATCATGCTGATTGGAAAGGTTTAATCTCCGCGATCAAAGCAACAGGATGTGAAAATGTAATTACTACTCACGGTTATACCGAACTCTTTTCTCAATACCTCAACGAACAAGGGTGGAATGCACGAACACAAAAAACAAAGTATGAGTCTGAAACTAAAGAAATACTTGTCGCTGAATGAGACGTTTTGCTTCTTTAATTGAAACGCTTGATGCCACCAATAAGACAAATAAAAAGGTCGATGCCCTTACTATGTACTTCAAAGAGGCTCCTAAAAAAGATGCTCTTTGGGCTGTGGCTTTACTTTCCCATCGGCGCCCCTCAAGACCAGTAACAACAACTCTCCTGCGCACTTGGGCAGCAGAACTAAAAGGACTCCCCAAATGGCTCTTTGAAGAATCTTATCATATCGTGGGAGATCTTGCAGAGACAATCGCGCTACTAGTACAAAAAAAAGGAACTAGCGATCCGCCCTCTCTAAGTACATGCGTTGAGAAGATTATTTTATTAAAATCCCAGACTAATGAGGAAAAAAAAGAATACATCCTCAGTCAGTGGAAATCCCTAAATCATTTTGAACGCTTTGTATTCAACAAAATCCTGACTGGAGGGTTTAGGATTGGAGTGAGTCAAAAATTGATGACTCGTGCACTTTCTAGAGCTGTTCAAGTTGATGAAATGATTTTAGCCCACCGATTGATGGGCCTATGGACACCACAGACCACCTCTTTTGAACGACTCATTTTACACCCTAATCCAGAGGACCAAATCTCCCAACCCTATCCTTTTTTCCTGGCTCATCCCATTAAAGAACGTATCTTTTTTCAGAAAGAAGACGTCAAACAATGGAATATCGAACATAAATGGGACGGTATGCGGGCACAATTGATTTTGAGAAAAGGCAACCATTTTTTATGGAGTCGAGGAGAGGAGTTGATCACTGATAAATTTCCAGAACTAGAAGTGTTAAAAAATCTATTGCCAGAGGGCACTGTCATTGACGGGGAATTAATTCCATTTAAAAATGGATTTATTGGACCCTTTCACGATTTACAAAAGCGAATAGGTCGGAAAACAGTTTCTAAAAAATTACTAGAAGATATCCCGATTTTCTTAATGGCCTATGACTTGCTTGAACTAAATGGTCAAGACTTAAGAGAAAATCCCCTTTGGGAACGACAAGAAAAACTAGCTTCGCTTTTTAAACAGGTCAAGTCTTTGGATATTCCATTGCTTTTATCTAAAGTCTATCAATTTAAAAATTGGAAAGCAGTCCTCATAGAAAGAGAGCAAGCGAATAAAAAACGAAGCGAAGGGCTAATGATTAAACACAAGGAATCTCCTTATGGTGTTGGCCGAAAAAAGGGAAGTTGGTGGAAGTGGAAATCTGATCCCAAAAGTATTGATGCTGTACTTACCTACGCCATGCGAGGTCACGGGAGAAGAACAAATCTGTTCACAGATTATACATTTGCCCTCTGGGATAAAGGAGAATTAATCACCTTTGCTAAGGCCTATTCAGGACTAACTGATACAGAAATAAAAAAACTTGACCATTTTGTCAAACAAAATACGATAGATCGTTTTGGTCCTGTACGTCAAGTTATCCCTCAACTAGTGTTTGAAATTTCTTTTGAGGGAATTGCTTCTTCACCACGTCATAAAAGTGGCATCGCTGTTCGTTTTCCTAGAATCTCAAGATGGAGACACGATAAAAAAATAGAAGAAGCAAACAGTCTAGATGACCTAAAGGCAATGCTGCCATGAAGATTATAAAACAATGGTTTGAGTCACAAAACTGGAAGGTACAAGCATTTCAAAAACAGTGCTGGAAAGCCTATGCTCAAGGTAAAAGTGGTATGCTACATGCTCCAACAGGTAGTGGAAAAACTTATGCTATCTGGGGAGGTATTGTAGAAGAAATGTCCAAATACAAAACACCTCCTAAAGGATTTAATGCTCTGTGGATTACACCCCTTCGTGCTCTTGGAGTAGAGATTCAAAAGGCTACACAGAAAATGCTGAGTGATTTTAATCCAGAACTCAAAGTTGGATTAAGAACCGCGGACACTCCCCAAAGTCAAAGGAATAAACTTCTGAAGGATCCGCCTTTCGGTTTAGTTAGTACCCCAGAGAGTTTACATGTTTTGTTGGCTAATAAGGAGCATCAAAAATATTTTAAACAACTAAAAGTGGTAGTAGTTGACGAATGGCATGAGCTCTTAGGGAGCAAAAGAGGAGTTCAAGTGGAGTTAGCTCTTGCATATCTTCGCTCGATCATTCCTGATCTGAGAGTTTGGGGAATCTCAGCCACCATTGGCAATAAAAAATTGGCAAGAGAAGTTCTCTTAGGGCCTACCGAAAACTTTACAGTGATAGAAGCAAAAATTAAAAAGAAAATTAAAGTATACTCTTTGCTCCCAAAAACAATGGAACGTTTCCCTTGGCGTGGACATTTAGGCATCCACTTAGTCCCTCAAGTGGTAAAAATTATTAAAAAAAATAAAAGTACACTCATTTTCACCAATACCCGTGCCCAATGCGAAATTTGGTTTCATCGCTTATTAGATATAGCTCCAGATCTGGCAGGGTCAATTGCCATGCATCACGGCAGCATAGACAAAAAAATAAGACTTTGGGTAGAGGAATCCCTTCGCAATGAATCACTAAAAGTTGTTGTTTGTACGTCGAGCCTGGACTTAGGTGTAGATTTTAGCCCGGTAGAAAATTGCATACAAATTGGCAGTCCAAAAGGAATAGGTCGATTTATCCAGCGCGCAGGAAGAAGTGGACATCAACCAAAAGCAGGGAGTTCAATATACTTCTTACCAACTCATGCTATGGAGCTTATTGAATCAGTGGCGCTGCAAAATGGAATTAAAACTCAACAAATCGAAGATCGAATTCCCTACCTTAATTGTTATGATGTATTAATCCAATTTTTAATGACCCTTGCTGTTGGTAAAGGTTTTGACCCAAAAAAAATCTATCCTGTAGTGACATCTTCCTTCTGTTTTCAAACATTAGATCAAGAACGCTGGCAGTGGATTCT
The DNA here is from genome assembly GCA_913052425.1 of uncultured Flavobacteriaceae bacterium. The sequence goes on from CAJXEG010000098.1 coordinate 5,103, forward strand.
CAATTTTTTGATAAGAGGAAGTCAGTCGCTAGAGCAGTATGACGAATACAAAAAATTAATCATAGATGAGAATGGATTTTTAAAAGCAGCAAATAAAACTATTGCTCTTAGACACCGTTTGTCTATGGGAACCATAGTCAGTGGAAATGATCTGAAAATTCGCTACCGAAAAGGAGGTTATTTAGGTAGTATTGAAGAGTGGTTTATTTCCAAATTAAATCCTGGAGACACCTTCGCTTTTTCAGGTAAAATTCTTGAACTTATCCGCATTCAAAAAATGGAAGTTATTGTAAAGAAATC
>CAJXEG010000099.1 GCA_913052425.1 uncultured Flavobacteriaceae bacterium
CTGCTAAAGATCAAATATCCGTTTTAAATACACCCGGAACCATTGATGCGGATTACCGTGGAGACATAGGGGTCATTTTGGTCAATCTTTCCCAAGAAGACTTTACCATCGCCCCACAGGACAGAATTGCTCAATTGGTCATCGCCCAATACAGTCAGGTGGAGTGGCAAATTATGGAGGCCTTACCCGATTCCGAAAGAGGAAGTGGAGGCTTTGGCAGTACCGGAAAAAAATAGCTTAAACAAGTTTATTAATTAATAATATATAAAACATTGAAAATTATTGTCCCCATGGCGGGCAGAGGATCTAGATTAAGACCCCATAGCCTTACGGTTCCCAAGCCCATGTTGCCCGTTGCCGGATCGCCCATAGTGGCCCAATTGGTCAACGAAATTGCCCGAGTTGTTGACCAGCCCATAGAGGAGGTAGCCTATATTCTCGGGGACCCTGCTTTTTTTGGCCCCACCATAGAGGAGGAACTCAAACAAGTTGCAAAGGATTTAGGCGCCAAAGCCACCATTTACCGACAATTGGAACCCCTAGGTACCGGACATGCCGTAATGTGTGCCGCCGATTCCCTATCGGGACCCATTATCGTAGCCTATGCCGATACGCTTATCCGTACCGACTTATCACTTGATCCTACTGTAGATGGAATGATATGGGTCAAAAAAGTCGAAAATCCCAAAGCCTATGGCGTTGTTAAAATGAATGATGCTAATCACATTACCGCATTGGTTGAAAAGCCAGAGGAATTTGTGTCTGATTTGGCAGTTATAGGCATTTATTATTTCAAAGTAGGGGAAACCATTAAGGCCGAATTGGAAAAAACCATGATTCAGCCAAGAGCCGAAGGGGAGGAGTTTCTGTTGAATGAAGGCATATTGGCCATGATGGAAAAAGGAGCGGTATTCACCCCCGGAGCGGTCAAAGAGTGGATGGACTGTGGCAATCCTAAAATTACCCTCCAGACCAATACCAAAATGTTGAATATACTTACGGCCGAAGGCAATAAACTGATGGCTGAGGATGTTATAATAGAGAACAGTGAGATCATTCCCCCCTGTTATATCGGGTCGGGGGTGATATTAAAAAACAGTACAGTGGGTCCTCATACCGCCATAGGAGAAGGCACCCAAATTGAAAACAGCACCATCAGCAAAAGTTTGATACAAAAACATTCGCTCATCCAAAACGCTCAGCTCGAAGGGGCCATGATCGGGAACCATGTCAAATACGACGGAAAATTCAGTTTTGTCTCCATCGGCGATTATTCAGAATTATCATAGCCATGAAACACCACAGGATCAGATTTCACCTCGTCACCATCTTATTGTTGGGATGGATACTGCTGTTTGCAGCCTGTAAATCACCGGCATTGCCCTCCAGCAGAACCCCAATGAAAGACATTCAAGCAAAGGATTTGACCAAATCCATTGCCAAAAATCAACTGGATTACAAGAAATTTCGTTCTCGAGTCAAGACCACCTATGACAATGGCAAGCGAAAACAACAGATCATCATCAACCTGAGGATGGAAAAATCCAAATCCATATGGATGAGTGCCAACATGATCGTCCCGATTGCCAAACTATTGGTGACTCCGGAAAGGGTTTCCTTTTATGAAAAATTTCAAAAAACCTTTTTCGAGGGGGATGTCTCTTTTATCAACCAACAATTTGACACCAGTTTTGAATTTAAAGATTTACAAAATCTATTGATGGGCCTTCCCCTGACCAACATCAACAGAGGTCGATGGGAAACCATTTCGCATCCCAAATATTATATTTTGACTCCAAAGTCCAACAAACTGCGCTTTCGCCCCACCTTCTTTTTTGACCCCAATAACTTTCTGTTACTCGAGCAGCGTTTTATGGTGCCGGGCACCCAACAGTCGTTGACCGTCAAATACCTCAATCACCAAAAACTAGATGGGGAATTTATCCCGGGAGAGGTGCAAATTTCACTTTTTAACGGCTCAGAATTAACGAGAATCAAACTGGAATATACCCGTGCCGATTTTCCCGACCTTTTGAGTATCCCCTTTGACATTCCTGCAGGTTATGAACCAATTGAAATGTAATGTATCGCATACGACAGTTCTGTGTGGTCTTTTTTCTCCTCCTTGCATCTTTGGGGATGGCCCAGACCAATGCGGCCCGACAGAAGACACTGGAAAACCAAAAAAAGCGACTTCAGGCAGAGATCAAACAAATCAACAGCCTGCTTTTTAAAAATACCAAAAAGGAAAAGTCCCTGCTTTCTCAGCTAGAGGATCTCAACGTCAAAATATCCGTTAGAAGTGATTTGGTCAAGGTCAACAACCAACAGGCCAATCTTTTGACCCAGCAGATAAATGTCAATCAAAGGAACATTACTGACTTGAGGAAAGAACTGCAAACCCTAAAGAAAGACTATGCCGAAATGATTCAAAAATCCTATAAAAGTAAATCTTCCCAAAACCGATTGATGTTTTTGTTTTCCTCCGAGGATTTTTTACAGGCCTACAAGCGGGTTCAATACATGAAACAGTATGCCAAGTTCAGGAAAAAACAAGGGGAGGAGATCGCAGAAAAAACCAAAACCCTACAATCCCTCAACAAAACCCTTTTGGAGCAAAAGGTCCAAAAAGATGCTTTGGTGATAGAGAATCGAATGGCACAACAGCAATTGCAGCAGGAGCGTAAATCACAGCAACGACTGATCCAGGGATTGAAAAGCAAATCGCGTTCGTTGAGCAGTGAGATCAGACAAAAGCAACGCAAAGCGGCAGCGATCGATCGGGAAATTGAACGTTTGATTCGAGAGGCAATTGCCGCCTCGAACAAAGCCGCGGGAAAAAAATCCAAAAATGCCTTTGCCCTCACGCCCGAGGCCAAGCAACTGGCGGCCAATTTTGTCGCCAACAAAGGCAAGCTGCCCTGGCCCGTAGAAAAAGGAATCGTCATCCAGCGTTTTGGTACCCAACCCCATCCGGTGGTTAAGACCACCATGATCAAAAGCAATGGGGTCACCATTGCCACCTCCCCCAAATCTGAAGCACGGGCGGTGTTTGAAGGTCAGGTCATGACCATACTCAGCTTTAAAGGCAGTAACCCCACCATACTGATCAAGCACGGGAATTTTATTACGACCTATAAAAACATGGGCAAGGTCTATGTCAAAAAAGGAGATAGGGTCAAGGCAAAACAGTCCATAGGGGAGATATTTACCCATCCGCAGACGGGTAAAACGACCCTGCAATTCAGCGTTTTTAACGAATTAAAACCTCAAAATCCAAAAAGTTGGATTTACAGGATGTAGCCTAGTTTTCCTCCAGGAACCAGGCTTCCTCCTTAAGAGCGTAGCGAATGTAATTGTGCAAGTTTAAGGCTTCACGCTTAGAAGTAAATCGACCGTAGGCCACACGATTAAGGCCTTCGGGATTGACTTCGGTAAAAGCGGCATCAAAACCTTCGGCTTGTAACTGCGCCAACTTCTTTTCGGCATTTTCCATCGATCGATAAGTGCCTGCTATTACACTGTAATAAGTTTGTGCCAAAGGAGCGTCTTCGATCACCTCTGGATTGGCCTCTAGGGTCAAATCTACTTCGGACAATGCACCCAAGTTAAAAGTCGCTTTTTGAACGTTGCTCTTGATTTTCTTTTGTGCCATTTCTGTCGCCTTGGCCTTTTCATCGGCAATGTATTGATTACCGAAATAATAGACTGCGCCAATGAGGGAAATTCCAATGACACCGATAATGGCATACCGCATAATCGGAGATCGCTTGTTTTCGTTTCCTGCTGGGGTAAACATCAGGTCGTCTTTGTTTTCGTTTTCCATGATGGTAATGGGTTTAGTTTCTTTTGTGTGAAGGGGTGGGGTAAAGATAGGTTTTCTAATAAAACTAATGAGCCCAAAAGAGCTCAGGTCAAAATTAATTGATCCAAATGGAGAAAAACTAATTTTCTTTTGCGGGTTGAGGCGCATTTCGCCTATACCTGCAAAAGTCAAATGCTGGGTATTTAGCCTTTGTTTCCAAACAATTACCTCTTTTTCAATTTTCCTTAAGGCTTGTTCATAAGAAACATTTTCTTTTTGAGCCATATAATTGGCCAGTATACCGTCGTTGCTTTTCAGCAGATGGTTAAAACTCACTTCTTTCCTTGGGGGGGTAAAAACCCCTGTGTCCGTTTGGATCAATACATGGATCGAACGGGTGAGAAAAGCACCGAAATTGGGGACCGTAACACACTCGTGTCGGTAGAGCAATTCTTTGATGTACTGTTGCAACTGCATTCCCAAATATACTAATATTTACTCCTTTTAATAACGATGAATATTGATGTTAGTATATTTAGGGGCGCTAAAATTTTACTTTTTCTTCCATGAATCTACTGCAGGCCTGTCTTTTTTTGCGTTTTATTCGCGGATTTGGGAACTTCCGCGCCAAAAAATTATGGGAGTTTTGCAGCAGTCCTGAGGTCATTTTTGAGCGATCTCCGGGGATTTCCAAACCCTAGAGGGCATAGGGACAGCTCATATTCAACTCCTTAAAAGCTGGAAAAACTATTACGATACGGTTTACAAAGCCGAAGAAAAACTTGATTAAAACAACATCAAAACCTTGTTTTTGGGCGATGATGACTACCCCAAAATACTTGCTTTTGTCCCTATGCACGCTTGGTTTTGTTTTACAAGGGAAACCTCAATTTTGGTCAGTGTAAGCTCGTCAGCATCGTTGGTACCCGATCCGGTGATCCTCAAGGGGAAAAGATTTGTCGTGAACTGGTCGCTGGTATGCGGGAGTTTGATCCGATTATCGTCCCGGGTTTTGCACGATGCATCGATATTATTGCACACGATCAAGTCCTTAAATCTAATTTTACCACCATTGCTTGTATGGCCAACGGCCTCGATCAAATTTACACTCCTGAACACAAGGTTTTTTCTAATAAAATTGAGGAGGAAGGAGGTTTTATTTCTGAGTTCACCACCGAGGAAAAGTTTGACCGTAAACATTTTTTGATCCGCAGTCAAAAAGCCCAACTGATTAACGGTGCGGAGGATCTTGTCAAAGGGATGGGCTGGGAGTCCGAATCCGTCAGCTCGGGGGTCCAAAAAACTTGTTCGTTGAACTTGATGAAGAGGAAAAGCCATTTTTGAGAGTCTTAAATCCGTTTCCTGTGAAAGTTTGGACAACATCGCTATTGCTAGGGGTTTTCCCATCGGGAAGACCGCGTCTTTATTGTTGAAATTGGAGATGAAAGGATGTGTAAAACCGCTGCCCGGGAAGTTTTTTGAATGGGTCTAAAACCCCAGTTTCCGCCTTACCCTCAGCAAAACTTCGTCGGCAATTTTACT
>CAJXEG010000100.1 GCA_913052425.1 uncultured Flavobacteriaceae bacterium
CCAAACCCCATAAACAATAATAAACGTCAAGGTGAGGCTCAATACCGCCCAGTCGATCAGTTCCATCAACTAAAATTTTTCATAAACAAGTAGAAAAAGCCCCAAAAAAACAATTGTGTCAACAGCAGTATCCAATATACCTTAGGAAGTTCTTTTTTCATGGTCTTGCGATGAGGTTAAAAAACAAACGGTAGGCTCCCGGCACTCCTGCGGGGAGTTGGCGGAAAAAACTTAATCCGGTGTAAACCACTCGTCCTTTGCCATAATTTGCAACCAGCAGTGCTCCTTTTTTTGGTGACTCTCCGGCATCATTCATTTGTAAAAGAGGGATGAATTGCGCATCCCATTGATTGGGGAAATACAAGCCTCTTTCTTGAACCCATTCTTCAAAATCTTGGGCTGTAATTTTATTGGGATGATTCAAAATCGGATGTTTTGGATTGATGATTTGAACGTCGGTACTTTCATTAGACACACGATCTCTGGAAAGGTTTAAACTCAGTGGAGCCAGTTCCTGGGTTTTTAATCTTCTGCTGGTGTTGTATTGGATCAAAAGGTTTCCACCAGCGGCAACATATTTCCAAAGGATCTTGTTTTTGTAGGCCAAAGCCTCTTTGACATTAAAGGCCCTGATGCCCAGGATCACCGCATCAAAAGGGTTCAATTTTTCGAGGGTTATATCTTTGGCTTTTAATATTTCTACCTCGACCCCCAAGGCAGTTAAACTTTGTGGGATATTGTCTCCAGCACCTTCGATATAGGCAATCTTTTCTACTCCTTTTTTTAAACTTAAGGCCACCACCTTGGATTGGGCGGGGGAGACGAGGTATTGTTTGGGGATGTGGTCGTATGCGATTTCTTGAAGGGAGGCCCCTAGGGTTTTTGTTTTGGTTTGCAGTAGTGGTTTTAAATGCCCAACGGCTGTTTCCGAGGGTGATATGATATCAAAATAAAAATCGTTTTCACTCCCTTTGCCCGATATAGCGACCTCAATGGACCTGGGACTCAATTCCCATGACTTTGGGGTTTCCAACTTCAGTGTTCCTCGGATGGAAGGGCCAAGGTTTTTGACGCTTACTTTTACCCTACGGCTTTGATTGGTAGCAAAAAGATAGACAGGGGCTTCGAGCTGGAGAGCGGCTTCAGGGAGGATGTGAAATGGTGTTACCACTTCTCCTCTTACCGGATCTGTTCTTCTAAATTGAAGAGGTAGGCTGGTGCTCAACTTCTCACCCTCGATGGAAAGGCCAAGCGCTGCAATGTAGGCGGGAGGGGTTTTTGCAGCTCCGATCCATTGTTTATGGTTGGTGGTATACATCCCTTGGCTGCCTTTTTGGGTGAGCCAATAGGGGCTGCTGATCGTTCCACTAATTTTTGTGTCAAAGCTTTTGCTGAACAGCAGGTTGGTTTTAAGGGGCTTATTTAAATCAAAAGATTCGTCTTTCCATTGTATTTTATCCAAACTCACCGACAGTGGACTGGGGTTGTTGACCAAAAGTTTGATTTGAAGATTTTCTCCCATAACACCGTATGGGATTTGGGCATTGAGTTGAAGCTCCATTCCCAGACAGTTGAGGATTAGGCTATTGATTTCTTCAGTTTTGACCTTTTTCCAATGTTCGTTTTCCAGTTGTGTGATCATTGTTTTGACTTCAAGTAATGGGATCACACTTTTGTGAGGAGCGGAAAAATCAAAGTCTTGAATTATTTTTTCAATGGCGTTTCCAATGGGTGCACCAGTCTTTAGTCTTGTCCACTGTGTATTGATGCCGTCAAAAGGGTCATTACGGGTCAGTTTTTTTCCCTTGACCAATTCCAAATATTCTATTCTTTCCCCCAGCGCGGCAGCACTCCCAAAGCCCTGAGATTTGTGCTGGCTTCTGCTCCGAGCGGCAATTTCCGAGTTGGTTTTCCCCGATAGTGGATCAAAAGCCCCCATGTCAATGGCGATCATTCTTTCTTTATTGGCTTTTTCGAAATTTTCTCGACTTCCATAAAAATACCACGAGGTATTGTGAAACAGGCGTTGTGGGTGCCATGCACTTTGATTGGCATTTAGTTTTTCAAAAGCCCATTCACTGATCATGGCCGATGCGGTATGATGGCCGTGGGTTCTGCCAGAGCTTCCACTGTTGAAACGGTTGATGATGATATCGGGTTTGAATTTTTGGATTCGGGCAATGGTTTGAGCCAAAACCTGTTTTCTATCCCAAATGGATAGGGTCTCTTCTGGATTTTTGGAATATCCAAAATCATTGGCCATGGTAAAAAACTGAGTCCCTCCGTCGATTTTTCGTGCCGCCAAAAGTTCTTGTGTTCGAATCAATCCCAGTGCCTCACGAAGCTCCGCTCCGATGAGGTTTTGACCTCCGTCGCCCCGGGTCATGGACAGGTATGCAGTACGAGCCAAAACATGATTCGAAAAATAAGAGATTACACGGGTGTTCTCATCGTCGGGGTGGGCAGCCAGATACAGTACAGAACCCAAAAAGTTCAACTTCTGGAGTTGTTTGTAGATATCAGAGGAGGATTGTGCTCTGACCGAGCTCATGCAAAGCAAGAGGGAAAACAAAAAAGTGGGCAGTTTAGGTATTCTATTATTAGAGGGGAAAAAGCAACTGAAACGTTTCATATTGTACTTGAGTGGCTCTAATATATTATTAAAAAAAAAATCAATCGTTGGTTCTACTTCACAAAATACAATTTTTGATTCAGCTGGCTTATCCTTCTTGAACCAAAAGTTTGATTTTATCTTTTACTTGAGCAAGTGGGAGTCCGACTACATTGGTATAGCTGCCTTCGATTTGGGTTATTCCTATCTCCCCAATCCATTCCTGAATACCATAGGCTCCTGCTTTATCCAGTGGAGATGCTTCCTTGATATAATGATCCATTTCTTGTTGCGTTAAGTTTTTGAAATAGACCTTGGAGGTTTCTGTAATCATCTCAAATTTCCGGCTTGTGAGAAAGCCCACCGAGGTAATGACTTCGTGTGATTTTCCGGACAGAAACCCCAACATATCTTTGGCCTCTTTTTTGTTTTTGGGTTTTCCCAAATACCGATTCTCGCACCATACGATGGTGTCTGCAGTAATGACAATTTGCTTTGGCCGGATATTGTCGACAAATGGAGCGTTTTTTTGTCGGACTATAAACTCAGCGATTTGCTTTCCTTTGAGTGAAGGGGGAAAGGTCTCATCAACCGGATGGGTTTTAATGGTAAACGGAATGTTTAAGCTTCTTAAAAAATCTTGTCTTCTGGGTGATCCGGAGGCCAGTATAATTTCATAATTGTTGAGGGGAATCATCCTTGTGAACTACTGATATAATTGTTTTAAAAACCCCATTTATTTTGAACCCTCATGACCTGCTCTACGATCTCCCTGACACATCCTTCACCACCTTTTTTGTGGGATACATAATGTGATATTTTTTTAATATCCGAGACAGCGTCTTGTGGGCAGGTTGCTACACCTACTTTCTCCATTACGAGCATGTCGGGTAAGTCATCTCCCATATAGAGAACTTCTTCGGGATCGATTTTGAAAGTATTGATAAAATCATCAAAAGCTTCGTCTTTTTCATAGATGCCCAAATAGACTTTATCAACACCCAAAAGCTCTAGTCTTTTTCTGACACCCTCGTTGGTACCGCCCGAAATGACCCCTATTTTGAAGCCTTTGAGTAAAGCATTTTTTATGGCAAAACCATCGCGAGTATCCATTTCCCGATACATTTCTCCATCCGTCGTTATTAGAATCTTTCCATTGGTCATCACCCCGTCCACGTCAAAGACAAAAGCACTAACGTTGTTCAGCAGGGTTTTATAATTATTATAGTTCATGTTTTTTTTGAATTGAAGTAGTCAAATTTAAGTATAGTTTTTTTAAGTTATCATCTGTGATTAAATCTATGTGTTTATCGATGGTTTTTTGATCACGCCTCAGTGCAGGTCCGGTTTGGGAATTTTCAGGCCCGTTATCCAGTGCTTTTTGATAGGTTTGTTCTATCAGTGGATTAAAAATATGGAAAGGGATTTTGTATTTTTTTGAAAGGTCACTACCCAGATGTAAAAGATGATTTGCAAAATTATTGGCAAATACAGCGATCATGTGGATTAAGGCTCTTTTTTCACTATTGAATTCGTGGGGAACGCCTCCCAGAGCATTGGCTAGGTCGTTCAAGAGGTTTTGATCTTTTGGCTGGGTGGTTTCGATGCAAAAAGGAAGCTTGTCGAAACTCAGATCCCGCTCTTTTGTAAAGCTTTGTAGGGGGTAAAACACTGCTTTTCTCGATGAGCCTCTCAGTCGATCGATTGGGACAGCTCCGGCACAATGCGCGATCAACCCTTGGGTTTGAACTTTTTCACTGACTTTTTCAATGGCGTCGTCACTGACACAGATTAAATACAAATCGGCTGCTTTCAATTCAGTGAATTGGTTCGTGACCGCTACTTTTGGTTGTACAAAATCAATTTTTTCCAGCGATCTATTGTACCACTGGATCAAATTGACTTCTCTGCATCTTTGGAATTGCCTGTAAAAATGAAAAGCCAAATGGCCAGCCCCAATCAGTACAATTTTTGTCATATTCCAAAAATACATAAAGATATTTTCCTTAACTTTATAAAACCCAAATCATATTGTTACGAACATCTACTTTTCCCTACGCAACCAATTCTTTGCTAAGTTTAGTTTTATTTCATGATCCCCATCTCCATCGTCACTTTGGCCTGTAAAGGATCTTTTGCGATATATTTCATTTCATTTAAGGAAACTCACCATTTAATTTTTCTCAATCATTTATTTGTGTAGCGGCTGCAATGGGTTATATGGCAGTTTTGCTGGGTCAATTCAAAAAGGGAGTTTTGTTTAAAGTGCTGATGATCGCACTGTTAATAGAAACCATCTTTTTGATCTACAATTTGGCCTTTTGAAGTTATAATAATTCAATCTCAACCGATATCTTTGCACTTTAAAAGTATGATGAGGAGTAGATTAAGATGAAAGAAAGAATCATAAAATATTTATTTTCCAACCAATTGATGGCCTTGCTGTTTATTTCTTTTTCTTCAGCAATGGCGTTTGGAACCTTTATAGAAAGCTGGTACAGTACGGATACTGCCAAAATATGGGTTTACAATGCCTGGTGGTTTGAATTGATTTTGGCCCTTTTTATGGTTAATTTTTTTGGAAATATATTTAAATACAGATTGTTAAAAAAGGAGAAGTGGGCCATCCTCATGATCCATTTGTCTTTTATTATGATCATTTTTGGAGCTTTTATTACCCGGTATTTTGGATACGAAGGGGTCATGCCCATTCGCGAAGGAGCTG